>SVRY01000033.1 GCA_015064585.1 Oscillospiraceae bacterium | reverse complement strand
AGTGTTTACACGGGTTCATTACAGGAGTATCTTATACGTATTTCTGAAAATTGGACGTCCCAAGGTTTTATAGTAAATAGCGATCCTTCCGAAACGTATACCATGTTGTACGAAGAACTCCGCACGCATCAATATATGTATATATCCGACCGCAAGGATTTTATTGATAAAGAGGTAGCTAAAAAATTGTGGTATGATTCAACAACGGTAGAAATAGAAGCGTTGTTGGGAGAACCTCATTTTTTGCAGGTTGAAGAAAAAGCAAGACCACATAGCGTTAGCGGCATACCCTCTGAATTTCGCTTTTACGTGCTTTCGGATGGCACAGTATTGTATTTACAAGGAAGTATTGATCGGTCTAAGTCCGGATATTTAACATTTTTTAACGCAGATGTTGTTTTAAAGGCAATCGATACTTATTTGTATTATTAAGGTGAATAAATAAGAGCAAATTCACAGATTTTGTCGGTTATTTTGAAATATCGCCTCTTAATACGATGGCGCAGTAGGAGGAATTATGAATCTTTTAAAAAAATGGAAAAACGGCTTATCACTCTGCCTTCTTTTGGTACTGACACTTTCCTCTTGCGGTGGTGCGATGCCGAAGAATACGCCGCCTTCGGAAATGCCCGAGGTGCAAACACCTTCTTTACCGAGCGATACCGTAACACCGGAAGATCCAACGGTTGACCCTGTTGTTACCCACCAAGCACTTCATGAAGTAATGATGCGATACTTAAATACCTATTTTACCGATCGCGAGGGATATGTTCCCTGTGAGGCTGTAAACAATGTATGTATAGACGTTGATAATAGAGATACGCTGAATGATATATTGGGCGAACCGCATTATAAAGGATCGGTTTATCCTCCTATCAATAAAAAGTTTTTTTGTTCGGTACAAATTTATATCTTAGAGGATGGAAGTATTTTTGAAGTTGGGTTTGGCGATTATAAAGATTCAGTAAAGAGTGTTTACATGGGTTCACTACAGGAGTATCTTATACGCATTTCTGAAAACTGGACTCCTCAAACTTTTATAGTAAATAGCGATCCTTCCGAAACGTATGCCATGTTGTACGAAGAACTCAGCACGCATCAATATATGCATATATCCGACCGCAAGGATTTTATTGATAAAGAGGTCGCTAAAAAACTGTGGTGTGATTCAACGGCGGTTGAAATAGAAGCGTTGTTGGGAGAGCCTCATTTTTTGCAGATTGAAGAGAAACGAGCCCCAATTAGCGGATCGCTCAGTGAATTTCGCTTTTATGTACTTTCGGACGGTACGGTGTTATATTTGGAAGAACGTATTGATCGCTCTCAATCCGGGTATTTATCATTCTATAATGCAAGTGTTATTCTAAGGGTAATCAACGCTTATTTGAATTATTAAGATGAATAAATGAGAGCGAATTTACAGCTTTTATCGGTTATTTTGAAATATCGCCTCTTAATACGATGGCGCAGTAGGAGGAATTATGAAGCTTTTTAAAAAATGGAAAAACGGCATGGCACTCTGCCTTCTTTTTGCACTGCTTCTTTCTTCCTGCGGCTTCGGCGCACCGAAAAACGAGAATATAAAAATCCTACCGACGAAGCCGAAAATGAGACGCCGCTTCCCGAATGGATCGGCAAGGGGGAGAATGGATTCTATTATCTGATCCCCGAGAAAATAGAAGGATTTACAGATGCGTATAATGGCGAAACGAATGTGAAGTTTGCATCTGTTGCCAAGATGCAGGATATTCTTTTGCATCGTCTGCCCGAATATGAAAACAAGCAGGATTTTACGGCGCTTTCTTGGGGCGCGTATCAATTCGGCTATGATCCCCGCCGGCTTTGGGAGCCGATCCTTCCCTCGGATTGGCCGTATGAAACATCGGGGGTAAGTATGGGAATGTCTTCTTATTATGTGCAATATTTAAACAGCGAGGGATACCTCACGGCTATGGTTAAATTTGCTTGCAAATCCAGCCCGGGTTACTATTACGGTTATGTCACAGGAGAAGAAGGACTGATCAACCAATATGACGATTACTGCCAAGATATATTTTTAAAGCCGTTTCGGTCCGGTGAAATAACGCCCACCGGAGCCAAGGTGCCGCTTACCGATTCGATCGTTGCCGAAGAATACGGAAAGGTAAATGGAGAAAAGGTGTATTTATACACAGTTGGCAAAGATCTTCATGTATATGAATCCGAAAACAGTATTTGCGTGCTGATTGAGAAAGAGGATCTGTATATTCATTATACCCTGTATGAGATCCCCGAAAATTGGACCCGTGAAAAAACGCTCGCTCTTTCGGCAAAGATGATCGGCAATACAGCAAAAGAATAGACGGCGGAAAGGAAAAATTAAAATATTACTTTATAAACAAAAAATGCGCCTTTGAAAGCTGCTTTCAAGAGCGCATTTTTTGTATATAGGATTATCGGGAAGGGGAAAAGATCTGCCCCACATCTTGCAAAATGTAGGTGGGCACAACGCCTGTTTCCTCAATGTCTTTGAGGGTTCCCTCGCCCGAGAGCACAAAGGCGGTGTCGATCCCCGCTGCGTTGCCGCAGGCAATGTCGGTATAGAGACGGTCGCCGATGAGTAAGGCATCTTCGGGCGCAAAACCCTCTTTGCTAAGTGCCATATATACCATGTCGGGCTGGGGTTTGCCAATGACCCGCGGGCGCTTTCCCGTGGCGCGGTACAGCATTTCGCAAACCGAGCCGCAATCGGGCACAGAGCCGTAAACGGTGGGGCATACCCAGTCGGGATTGGTGGCAATGAAGGTAACGCCGCGGTTTAAAAGAATGCAGGCATGCTCCAATTTTTCAAAGGTCAGCTCTGTATCAAAGCCGATGACCAGCACCGAGACGTCATCCGTGGGCTCGGTGGTGATACACAGTCTGTTTTCCGCTAGCTCCTTTCGGAAGGAAGCGGTGCCGAAGGCGTAGATCTTTTCGTATTTGTGGTGCTTTAACAAATAATCGGAGGTGGCATTGACCGAGGTTACAAAATCATCCTCTGCGGCGTCAATGCCCAGTTTTTTTAGCTTTTCCACGTAAGACGCGGCACTTTTACTGGAATTGTTGGTGAGAAACAAATACTTTCCGCCGCTTTTTTTGACGCTTTCCAAAAAGGGAAGTGTGCAGTCAAACAGCCGGTCTCCTAAATACAGCGTGCCGTCCATGTCAAGCAGAAACAGCTTTTTGTCCTTTGGCATCATAACTGTACAAAACCGATCTTGCGGTATACCTTGGACATGGTTTTGCGGGCGGTGCGGTAAGCGCGCTCGGCGCCGTTTTTCATAACGCCCTCAAGGTATGCCTTGTCCGCCATCAAACGCTTGAATTCATTCTGAATGGGGGTCAGCGTATCGGCGGTCACTTCTCCGACAGCAAGCTTGAAATCGCCGTAGCCGCGGCCTGCAAATTCGGTTTCCACCTCTTGTACGGTCTTGCCGGTGAAGGAGGCGTAGATGTTGATCAGATTGTTAATGCCGTCCTTGCCTTCGCCGAAGCGCACTTCGCTTTCCGAGTCGGTGACGGCACGCTTAAATTTGCGCACGATCACATCCTTAGGATCCAGCAGAGAAACAAAACCGTTGGGGTTCTCGTCGGATTTGCTCATTTTGCGGGTGGGATCGGAAAGCGACATAATGCGCGCACCTGTCTTGGGGATAAAGCCCTCGGGTACGCGGAAGGTGTCGCTGTAAAGCCCGTTGAAGCGGTTGGCAATATCACGCGCCAGCTCCAGGTGCTGCATTTGATCCTGTCCTACGGGAACAAGGTCGGTTTGATAAAGCAGAATATCCGCCGCCATCAAGGAAGGGTAAGTGAACAGCCCCGCGTTGATGTTATCGGCATGGCGGGCGGACTTGTCTTTAAACTGGGTCATGCGGGAAAGCTCGCCGAACATGGTGTAGCAGTCCAGCACCCAGCCAAGCTCCGCATGGCAGGGCACATGGCTTTGTACAAATAGGGTGTTTTTTTCGGGATCCAGTCCGCAGGCAATGTAAATGGCAAGGGTCTCGTAAATGCGGCGTCTTAGCTCTGCGGGCACCTGGCGCACGGTGATGGCGTGCAGATCCACCACGCAGTAGTGGCAATTGTATTGTTCTTGGAGCATACCCCAGTTGCGAATCGCACCCAGATAGTTACCGATGGTCAGAACACCGCTTGGCTGTACACCGGAAAATATGGTTTTCTTTTCGATTGCGGGAGTTTGATTATCCATTGTTATATCCTCATCATGTATAGAATTCCGACATAGGGAAAGGCTATTTCCGTCGGCTTTTTTTATTCTATCATAAACAGGCAAGGTTTTTCAAGAGTATTCTGTTTTTTTACTTGCAGTTTTTGAAAAAATATGTTATACTGGGTGAAATTGAAAGGAACAGGAGGCTGACAATGGACGAGAATATCTACTATGACAATTATATGGACGATAACGATTCGAAGGACTACGATCCCTTTGAGGAGGATCCGCGGTATAAACGGTATTATCAAGTAAAAAAAATCGTGAAATTCACTTTGAAAACGGTAATTATCATGTCGGTACTGGCGGTCATTGGGGCGTTGCTTTTCCGCATTTACACGATTCAGGAGCCGGACATGGCGACTGAATATGTTTGGAACCAAACCACCCTTGATGCATATAACAAAAAAGGGGAAAACTTTACGGTAATGGGACAGAAAATGTCCACCTATATATGGACCGATCCCGACACGGGCGAGAGCAAGACCATCGAGCGCGACAGCTTTAACGGCGGTAAAGAGATCGGCGACGAGACCATGCGTATTTCGAATATGTACTATACCGAGGCGGCAAAGCAGGTGCAGGTGACATTTCGTTGGAATCAAAACGCCGAAAAGGATCTTTTGGACTATTATAAGCTGACCGAACTGCCGTCGGGCGAGCTGTTTTACTATGTTCTCACCGACGAAAAGGGAAATGCCTATGGGGAAGTGAGTTACACCAAGGGCTCCCGCTATGTGTATACCTATCGCCGACTGCTGTTTGAAAATGTGGATATTACCAAGGTGAATGAACTGTATTTGAATATCTATTATACCGGACAGCCGGAAGCCGCTCCCTTTGAGCAAATGATCATTTATGATGTGGGCATTGAGCCCTTCGAAGTTACGGTGGAAAAGCCGCAAAAGGTCACGAAGGGATTGACCGCACAAACAAGAAATTGAGGATAATAGCATGATTCTTGACCAAAAGAAGACCACCATTGCGTATCGATGCCCTCACTGTACCCAGTCGGTGTTCAGCATTATCGGCGTGTTCACCCTTTCGGGGGATCTGATCCGCCTGAAATGCCCTTGCGAGGGAAGCGATCTGACCATAGCCTATACTGCAGACAAAAAGATCCGTTTGACAGTGCCCTGCCTTGTCTGCCCCAAGCCGCACACCTATACCATCAGCCCGGGCGCTTTCTTTGACAGAGATCTCTTGACCTTACCTTGTGCGTACACCGGACTGGATATTGCCTTTATCGGAACCCGGGAAAAGGTGGGAAAAGCCATCGAGGAAACCGGCGATCAACTGCTGAAAATGCTGAAGGAAGCGGGATATACCGATCTTGCGTCGCTGCGACGGCAAAATGAAGATGCCGAGGATGATTTTTTGACCGACCCGCAGGTGGAGGATATTGTCCGCTTCATGCTGTGCGAGCTGGACGACGAGGGCAAGATCGATTGCTACTGCAAAGAGGACGGCGAGATCCCGTACTACAATTTCCAGATCCTCAGTGAGCGTGTGCGCGTTTTCTGCGAATGCTGTAACGCCGAAGCGACCCTGCCACTGGCAGGCCCTGCCGATGCCGCCGGCTTTTTAAACATCGACGAAATACATTTAAAATAGTTTCACCGATCCCGCCCCTTTGCATATGATGGTACAGAAGGGCGGGATAATTCTTCCGTCCCATCAAAGGAAGGAGGCAATACTATGAATTGTCTGTGTAATTTGTTCGACGACTGCACCATTTGGATCATCATCATTGCGCTTATCATTCTTTGCTGCTGCTGCGGTAACGGTGCGCATAACAAGGGTTTGCTCGGCTCCTGCGGTTGCGGCTGCTGATGCCATATTATAGGGATGTGAAAACAAAGAAGTAAGTAGAGAAGAAGGCGGCTCATGTGAGCCGCCTTCAGTCTGTCGAAAAAATCCCATCAAGCGAAAGCGAAGATGGGCTTTTTTCGACAGACTGAGAGAACAGAATAAATCTATTCTGTTCTCTCTTTTCTGCTTTTAATGAAATTGTAGTAAGCCACGATGAAATTTTCGCTTCGTTCGGATGGAGTCAAATCCGTACTCCTTCTTTCTGCAAAGCAGGATTTCACCGGTGTGATGCTCCGCTGAGAGCATCGTACCAATGGCTTTCGGAATGTTGTATTTGAACGTTAAATAGCCAGCGCCAAAAGCGGAATGGTGAAAAGGCAAAGCAGCACGCTTGCCAAAATGCAGGCGGCAGATGCTTTTTCCTCGCTGTGGTGAATTTCCGCAAGACTTAAAATAACGGCGGCGCAAGGCGTTGCCGAAAGGATCACCAGCGCGCCCTCGAAGGCTTTGTCAAAGGGAAGCAGCTTTGCGCAGGCAAGGCAGAATAGGGGAAAGAGCACCAGCTTCAATAGGGATGTGATATAAATGCGTTTGTCGCAGAAAATAGCCTTAATGGGGGAGGATGCCAGACGGATGCCCAAAATGAACATACATAGCGGTGTGGTCATGGATGCCATGGTATGCGCTCCCGTGGTCAGAAAATCGGGAAGGAGGCGGGCGGCATTTGAAAAATACAGCGGCAGGGCGATCAAAAGTCCCAGCATGGTGGGATTGCAAAGCGCCGCGCGCAAAGAAATATATTTTTTCTCACCGGTGAGGCAGTATATGCCCAGTGTGAATACCAAAATGTTCATGGAGATGGTGTAGCAAATGGCATAGCAGGCGACCTCGGGAGAGTGGGGAAAGAGGGCGCGCACAACGGGAATGCCGAAAAAGCCCACGTTTCCGCAGGTGGCACCCATGGCGATGATGCGCCGCACGGCGTTCTTTTTGGCATTTGAAAAAAAGAATACCAAGAGGAAAAATACGGTTTGCAAAATAAGGGTGGCAAGAAAGAAATATACCATGCCGAGGGTGTTTTCACGACTGGGCTCCAGAGAAAGGAAGGAGGAGATCACAAGAAACGGAGAACCAATATAAATCAATACTCCCGATAAGGTGGGCAGATGTTCGGCGTTGGTTTTGCCAAGCTTGGCGGTGATGTATCCCGGCACCATATAAAAAAGTGCTAAAAGCACTATCGACAGCGCGATTTGAAAGTTCATTTTTTGTTCGTCCTTTTTGGTTTGATGGGCCTATTTTAGCATATCAATGCCTTGAATGCAAGCAAAAACGCAAAAAACGCCCAAATTGACAAGATGTCTGCCTCATTTTTTTGATTGAATATAAAAAATTTGAAAAAAATCAAAAAAACTCTTGAAATTTTTTGCGTTTCGTGCTAGGATAGTATGCGATTGAAAATGTACCTTTTTGTAAGGAGGTGAAAAGAATGCCGAATATCAAATCTGCCAAGAAGCGCGTGCTCGTGATCGAGAAGAAGACTCTGCAGAACAAAATGTTCAAATCGGCTTTCAAAACGATTGTAAAGAAGTACGAAGCAGCTGTAGCAGCCGGTGACAAGGATACCGCTATCGCTCTGTACCGCGAGGTTGTTAAGGTGACTGACAAGGCTGTTGCTAAGGGAATCCTGCACGCAAACAATGCTGCCAGAAAGAAGAGCCGCTTCACTGTTATGCTCAACGCAATGGCATAATCGATATCGAAAACAAGCACGAGATACTTTGGTATCTCGTTTTTGTTTTCTCTTTTCAATTTTAAATAACACATGACGGCATATGCCGTTTTTTCTTTGCTGTAAAAAGGTAATTTTTTTACTTGCCCCTTGTATTTTCCTTTGCTTTCTGATAATATATATTGTGTATACCCTTTTTGTGTTTATGAGGTAATCATTATGAAACTTTCTTTTTCCGTTCTGTCGGGTATTATCCAAGGAATTGCTGAATTTTTGCCCATATCTTCCTCGGGACATCTTTCCATATTTCAAAATATATTCGGTATGTCAGATGGCAGTGCCATCACGGCATTTAACGTGCTTTTGCACGCGGGCACGCTGATCGCAGTATTTGTTGTTTATTGGCGCGATATTTTTGCCCTGATCCCCGCCTTTTTCTCGCTTTGCAAAAAAATATTTCAGAAAAAATTCGGTTTTCGCTACTATACCGAAAGCGAACGGCTGTTGATTTTAATGGTCATTGCCACCATTCCTTTGATCGTGATCGCTCTAACGGGGCTGGATGACTATTTGGAAAAGGTCAACGGATGCCTATGGGCGATCGGTTTGATCCTTGTTTTCAATGGATTTGTGTTGTTTGTCTCCGACCGTGTGGGCAAGCAAAATATTTCTATCGGGCAATTGAAGCCCTCGCGGGCTTTTGGCGTGGGTCTTTGCCAGATGTGCGCACTGCTTCCCGGTCTTTCCCGCAGCGGCTCCACCATCACGGGCGGACTGCTTTGCGGCTTGGAAAGAGAAAGCGCGGTCAAGTTTTCCTTCATGCTGTCCATTCCCGCCATTCTCGGTGCCTGTGTGCTGGAGCTGCCCGATTTGTTTTCGGGGCAAAGTGCCATCGCCTCTTCCCAATGGGGCATTTATCTGATCGGTGCGGCGGTTGCCGCTGTGGTGGGCGTGCTTGCCATGAAACTTTTGCAGTATATTTCCAGAAAAGCAAATTTCTCGATGTTCTCTTTCTATTGTTTCGCTGTCGGCGCGTTTGCGCTCATATATGATCTGGTTCGTTGATCAAAAGAAAGGATGTTTACATGAAACAAAATCCCAATCCTCAAAAAACGCCCGCTAAGCGCCCTGCCAAGCAGAAAGCGCCGGAAGCGGAATATACCGAAGCGCCTCGCACGGGCAATAAGACTGAGCAGCTGCTTCCCATCATTTTGGTTATTTTGGCACTGCTTTTCACGGTGTCTTTCATATTCAAAGGCGTAAATCAAAGCGGTCTTTTCGGAAAGATCTTTGGCTCGCTTCTGTACGGTTTGTTTTCTCTGCCCGCATGGCTGATTCCCGCTTTGCTTTGTTATTTTGCCGCAGTTTACCGTAAGGAAAGCCAAAACGGTACGCTTGGTGTGCGCATTGCCATGACCGTTGGGGCATATTTGTCCTTCCTTTGCATTTATTTCTATTTTTCCGTGGGTCTTTCGGGACGTGAGTTCGATCTGTCTGCGGTGAAGATCTGGCAGGAAGGTCAAAATTTCCACGGAAGCGGCATTGTGGGCAGTTATTTGGGCTATTTCATTTTCCGTATTTTCGGCAAGGTGGGTACTCCCATCGTGCTGTTCCCTCTGTTTGCTGTTTTGATGGTATTTTTGTTCGGGCTAACCCCTCACGAAACCTATGTATACTGCAAGGCAAAACTGCGCGATTGGCAGGCAGCTTCCCGGCGTAAGCGGGAGGCGCAAATAAAAAACCGCCAGGCGGCGGCTCTGCGTACCGCCGGGCAGAAGGAAGCATCAGGCGCGGCGCCAAGCGCACCTAAGGCACATTCTGAGAAAGGTACAATGGTTGGCTTTGCCGATAACGATGTGCTGAATGCTGCCGAGAATAAGAAAAAGAAATTGCAGCAGTCGAATATCGATATTGATTATTTTGATGAGGATCCGTCTTCATTCGATGACACCAAGGAAGAACCCATGCCTGCGCCCACCATCCGTCAATTCGGTGTGAATGCGGGTGCGGCAAAAGTCTCGGATGACATGGAATTTGTTCAAGAAGAGTTTGCCTTTGATGTGGATGAGGACGAGGCGGAAGTGCCTGCGGTGCCTTTGTCAAAAACGAAAAAAGAAACCGCTTCGTTTGCCGGAGAAACGCCCGAACAGACAGAAGTGGATCTGGTGGCACTGCTGGAGCAGTCCAGAAAGGATTCGGCAGGCGGTGCATTTTCCCATCCCGAAGCGGATGGGACGGCAGCAGAGAGTGCTCTGCCGGATGCTTGTGAAAAGGTTCCTTATACCTACCCGCCCGAGTCGCTTTTGAAAAGTGCGCCTCCTGTGGCAAATGAGGATATATCTGAGGAGTTAAACTCCAATGCCTATAAACTGGTGGAGACCTTGCGCAGTTTCAAGGTGCGTACCAAGGTGATCAATGTTTCCAGAGGACCTACCATTACCCGTTATGAACTGGCACCCGAAGAAGGTGTGCGTGTGCGTGCCATTGCCAATCTGATCGACGACATTGCCCTCAATCTGGCGACCACCGGTGTTCGTATCGAAGCGCCCATTCCCGGTAAAGCGGCAGTAGGCGTGGAGGTGCCCAATAAGACCAGAGAAACGGTATATTTAAAAGATCTGATCGCCAATGACACCTTCCGTTCTGCGTCGGCAAAGCTGACAGTTTCGGTGGGCATGGACGTGGCAGGTGACCCTGTATATATGGATCTGGCAAAACTGCCTCACCTGTTAATTGCGGGTACTACCGGTTCGGGTAAATCGGTGTGCATGAACTGTTTGATTTTGAGCCTGCTGTACAAAGCCGATCCCAACGAAGTGAAGCTGATTATGATCGACCCCAAAAAGGTTGAATTCAGCGTGTATAACGGACTGCCCCACCTGATCACGCCGGTGGTGAGCAATGCCAAAAAGGCGGCAGGCGCTCTTTCCTGGGCGGTGAATGAAATGGAACGCCGCTATGAATTGATTGAAACCGTGGGTGTGCGGGATATCAAGAGCTATAATAACGCCGTCAAAAATGATCCGAGTAAGAAATTTATGCCTCAGCTTGTGATCGTGATCGATGAGCTGGCGGATCTGATGATGACCGCTCCCGGAGATGTGGAAGAGTCCATCTGCCGTATTGCCCAAAAGGGAAGAGCCAGCGGGATGCATTTGATCGTGGGTACACAGCGTCCCTCGGTAGATGTTATCACAGGTCTGATCAAAGCCAACATTCCTTCCCGTATCGCTTTTACCGTATCCAGCCAAATGGACTCCCGTACCATCATTGACGGCGCGGGGGCTGAAAAGCTGATCGGACGGGGAGACATGCTGTTTGCTCCCATCGGTCTGACCAAGCCCATTCGTGTGCAGGGGGCTTTTGTTTCGGATGCGGAAGTGGAATCCATTGTGGAATATGTGATCTCACATAGCGGCGAAACGGTATATGACGATGCTGTTATGCGGGGAATTGAAAAAGAAGCCGAGCTTTGCGGCACCAAGAAGAAGGGTGCTGTGGGCGAGGAGAGCGAAGGCGGTTTTAGCGGCGGCGAAGGGGCTGACCCCATGCTGCGTGCCGCCATAGAGCTGGCGGTGGAATCGGGAAAGATCTCCACTTCTTTGATCCAGCGCCGTTTGTCGCTGGGGTACGGACGAGCCGCCAAGCTCATTGACCAAATGCAGGAAATGGGCATCGTGGGTGCTCAAGAAGGACAAAAACCCCGCAATGTATTGATCACAGCCTCAGAATGGGCGGAAATGGTCATGCGGGAAAAGGATGCGCAATAAGCGTAGGAATATGAGGTATATCAAGTGGGAAAACTGATCGCGATCGATGGACTGGACGGTTCCGGAAAAGGAACCATGACCGAACGTCTGTATCAATACTGTTTGGAAAAGGAAATGCAGGTGCGTAAGATCTCCTTTCCGATGTACGAGAACAAAAGCTCAATCGGAGTGAGAATGTATCTGGATGGAGAATTGGGAGGCAGTCCGGATGACACAAACGGCTATGCCGCATCGGCACTGTTTGCCATGGACCGCTATCTTTCCTTCCGTACCGATTGGGGGATGTTTGTAAAGCAGCCCGACACGGTGACCATAGCTGACCGTTACACCTCCGCCAATGCGGTGCATCAGCTGTCCAAACTGCCAAAACAGGATTGGGACGGTTTTCTTGACTGGCTATTCGATTTTGAACATACAAAGCTGGGACTGCCCTTGCCCGATTTGACGATTTATTTGGAAATGCCCCCCCATATTTCGCTTTCGCTGATCAAACAGCGCGCCGGCGAAACGGGACGTAAGATCGATATTCATGAAAAGGATACCGAATATCTGAATCGGTGTTATGAAGCGGGACTGTATGCCGCAAAGAAGCTTGGCTGGCAGGTGATCCCTTCTTTTGAGGGGCAGAGCCCTCGCTGTTTGGATCTGATCTTTGCGGATCTGAAAAAACTTGTGAAATTATGATAAATGACGTGTTCAGTGGGAATGGAGATTGTAATGGTATTTGTATTTTTGGCTCCCGGTTTTGAGGAGAGTGAAGCGATTTGTCCGATTGATATCCTGCGTCGGGCAGAATTGGATGTGGTGACTGTTTCGATCACTGACGACAGAGAAGTGACAGGAGCGCACGGTATTACGGTCAAGGCGGATGTGTCGCTTTCCGAGCTGCCCCTGTGCCATGCCGAGGCGATCGTTCTGCCGGGCGGTATGCCCGGAACCAAGAATCTGGAGGCGTGCGCTGTTTTGCAGGATTGGATCCGCTTGGCACAGAAGGACAAGGCATTGCTTTGCGCCATTTGCGCCGCTCCCATGATCCTTGGGAAAATGGGAATTTTGGAAGGCAAAAAGGCGACCTGCTATCCCGGATTTGAGCAGTATTTGCTGGGTGCGACCGTGGTGGGCGGCAGCGTGAGAACGGAAGACAATGTGATCACTGCCTGCGGCATGGGCGCGGCGATCGAATTCGGACTTGCCATTGTGGCGGCGCTGAAAGGTATCCAGGCTTCCGAAAAGATCAAAAATGCCATTTTGGCTAGGTGAAAAATGGGTGTAAAGGAAGAAAAGGCTGCGCTTCGCAAGGAGTGCGCCGCACTGCGCGATGCTCTGCCTCTTGCCGAGCGCGAAAGGCGGAATAAAAAGATCTGTTCGCTTTGCGCTTCGCTTGCTGTGTTTCGTTTTGCGCAGGCGGTGCTTTTGTATCACCCCATCCGCAGTGAAGTGGATGTGCGTCCGCTTTTGGAAATGGCGCTGGCGGAGGAAAAAGAGGTCTATTTGCCGCTTTGCGACAAAGAGATATCCGGGAAAATGCAGTTTCACCGTGTTTTTTCGCCGGATGAATTGCATGTGGGGGCGTTCGGGGTCATGGAGCCCGATGAGAACGCGCCGCTTTGGCAGGATGATGAAAAAAGGGCGGTTTGTCTGATCCCCGCGCTGGCTTACGGCAAAAACGGGCATCGGCTTGGCTACGGAAAGGGATACTATGACCGATTTGTTTCCACCTTCAAGGGTACGGGAATCGGTCTGACATACAGCGAACTGTTACTTCCCTTTGTTCCGCACAATCGGTTTGATCTGCGGGTGGATCTTGTGATCACTGAAAAGGGGGTTTTTCTGACACGTGAAGTTTAAATCAACCACTACTGCACCGTTTTTGGTGATGTGTGTGTTTATTCTGACTCTGTTGGTATCCTATTTGGATACTGAAAAATTGGCATCTGGAAACAGCGTCTATTTGGCGTGGCTTGTGATCGAGCTGATGGTGTTTATGGTGCCGGCGGTCTTTTATTGCAAACTGAAAGGGAAGGGCTATACCGAAAATCTGGCTTTGCGTCCTTTTAGTTTGGGAAGAGTTTCTCTTTTATTCTTTTTGCTGTTGGTGTTGCTTTCGGGCGTTTTGCTTTTGAAGGTGGGGCTGTACCGCATGGGAGTGCTGTCCACCGATCTTTCGGGGTCTTGGCCGGGAGAGAGTATGCATTATGAAGGCTCGGGAACATCTGAAGTTGTGTATTTGATCTTCACTGCGGCGATTCTGCCCGCCATTGTGGAGGAATTTTTGTTCCGCGGAGTGATTTTATATGAGTACGCGCATTTGGGCGGCCTGTGCTCGGTTACTGTTTCGGCACTGTTTTTTGCGATGCTTCATTTTTCGCTTGCCGAGTTTCCCATCTATTTTTTTGGCGGTATTGTGATGGGCATTGCGGCATATTTGACCCGATCGATGCTTGCCGCCATCCTGCTGCACGCCGTATATAATTTATTTACGCTGTTTGGCGAAGATTTTGTTTGGCGCCTGTTATGGGAAAAGCAAAGCCATGTGTTTTTCTTGTATTTGTTGGCTGTGATCTTTTTGCTGTTTTCGGTATTGTCCATCGGAGAATCCGAGCGTATTTTCTACGGATATGCGGTGAACAGCCGCGGCGAGGTGCCCTTTGTCAAGCGAAATACCAAGAGCTTGACACAGGCGGTGGCACAGATCTTTTTGTCGGTGGGCTTTTTGTTGTGCATTGCACTGTATATTACTATTGTATTAACCGTTCGAGGGTGAAAGGAGGTTTTGGGTATGGATAACCGAATGGGAGAAGAAATGCAGCCGGAAAAAACGAATCACTTGGAAAAAACGAGCCGATTTGAAAAAGAGGTCGTTTTGGAAAAAAAGGATACCGAGCATGCCGGATCCGGCGGCAAGCTGCCTTACACCAAGACCCGTATATCCACGATCCCCCTGCACGCCCATCCGGAACAGGAACGTGTGCAGCCAAAGAAGGAAAAGAAAAAACGCGGGCCGATCTTCAATTTCCGTCGGCAGGAGAAGAAAATTAAAAATAAATACGACCGCGATGAGGTGCTTGTGGGCAGTATTAAAACCATGTCGCTGCTGGTGATCACCATTGTGCTCTCGGTCATTTTGGCGTTTTTGTTTTTGCGCGGAGTGATCGATATTTTTGCGCTCGGCAAGAGCGATCACACCGTAAAAGTATCGATAGAAGAATACAGCAGTATCGACGATATCGCCGAGGTGCTGCATGAAAACGGCATCATTCGGTATCCGACGCTGTTTAAACTGTGGGCGATACTGAAAAATGATACCGACCGAAAGTTTGAGGCGGGAGAATATATCGTTTCTCCTTCCATGAACTATGACGATCTGATCGATCTGTTTGTGCCGAGTGAATACGGGCGAACGCAGATCACAGTGCGTATTCCCGAAGGGTCTTCGGTGGATGATGTGATCGATATTTTCCTTTCTCACGGTATCGGCACCAGAGAGGGCTTTGTTGAGGTGATCAATCACTATCCCTTTGATACGGAAAAATATTGGTTTTTGCAGCAGACCCCCGATATTGTCGGAGAGGATGTGGATCGCTCGGCGTGTATTTGGCGTTTGGAAGGCTTTTTGTATCCCGACACCTATTACTATTACAGCGATGCCGGCGAACTGACGGCAATTACCAAAATGCTCAACCGCTTCTTGGATATGTTTAAGACTGATTATATGAAGCACTGCGATGAATTGGGCATTTCTTTGATGGATACACTGACACTGGCATCCATTATTTCCAAAGAAACATTGGATGACGATGATTACAAGCCGGTATCCTCGGTGCTGCATAACCGTTTGCGCAGCGCTGACTACGGATATCTGGAGTTGGACAGCACCATTATGTACTTGATTCGGAATAAAGAAGGAGCATACCGCGAATTGACAAATGCGGACAGAGAATTTGTCAGCGCTTATAACACATATAAGCGTGCCGGGATTCCGCCTTCTCCCATTTGCAGTCCCACCATTTCCACCATTGCGGCGGCACTGTATCCGGATGAGACCGATTATTACTATTTTCTTCTGACGGTAAACGAAGTGTGCGCTTATGCCAAGACAAAGGAAGAGTATTTGGCGCTGGTAGAGCAGGATTTGGTGGACAGAGGAGAAAAAGAACAGAGTGAGGAGCCGGGGGAAGTATGAGTTTTTTTGAACGTATCCGAAAAAAGTTTATTTCCAATATGGATGAAAACAGCCCTGCGTTTCGCCGTGAGATGGCGGCGAAACTACATAACCGCAGTATTAAATACTGCTCAGAACGGGACGGCGATACCGACCTTGTGGTGGGAAGAGCCGGCTCCATTACCGTGCGGGATGATGAGATCTTGGTGCTGTCTTCTCTGCAGGTGGTTTTCCGAGGCAAGGTGGAAGAGACATCTATGTCGGAACTGATGAGTCTGGAAGGCGTGATTCTGTCGGGACCGGACTATGAACAAGGCGGCAAGGAACGAACCGTTATCGCTTATTATACTTACTACAGAAAATAAAGGGATGCCATGTGGAATTGTCCTATCAATCAAGCGCTTTCAATTACCCCGATCGATAGGGCCTTCAATTCAATTTTGCGCCGTTGCAGGCGGCACAGAGACGGAGAGCTGTATGAAAAAGAATGTGGATGCCGCATTGCGGCGCAAAGAAAAAATGGAAAACAAGGAAGCAAGACAAAAAAAGATCATGATGATCCTGGGATTTATTATGGCGGGTGTTGTGGTTGCTTGCCTTGTGGGTTGGGCTGTCTTTGGCTTTTCCCGTATGATGGCTCGGAAGGAAGAACAGAAAGCAAAGCTGTCTGCCGATGAAATGCTGGAACTGTTTTCCGATGAAAAGGCGCTTCCCGACAAGGATAGTTTGATGCTCGGTACGTGGTATTTTTACCAGGATGGGGATATTATGAGCAAATATTTGTTTCATGCAAACGGTACAATGGAGGTGTATGAGCGAATGGGCGATGATTTTGATTTGACCTCTTCCACTGAATACCGTGTGCGCGAAGCGGCGGGCAAGCTGTATGTTCTGCCCGAAGGCTCTTCCATGGTAGTTGAATATGCGTATACCATCGAAGAAGATGAGACGGATGAGGGCTTGTATAGTATGAGCTGGATCTATGAAGACAAGATGTGGCGACTGGTCAAATTGGTCAAGGAATGATTGCGTCGAAACTGCCGGGCAAGGGAAACGTCCCTTGCCCGGCAAATTTTACATTATTTCAAAAAAATAAAAAAAGTACTTGACAAAAAGAAACCATTGTGTTATCATACAAGATGAGATAAAATCGGTAAGAATGCCCCCTGGAATAGACGATACACGGAACCAAATTGTCAAAAAGTCTAAAAATGATGATTTTGTGTAAAAAACCAGGGCATTTTAGCCTAAGGCAACATAAAACTATGGCAGGTCATGTCGTTTTTGACGGGTCCGCCGGGAGCGTAAATTTCATTTCAGCTTATAAGTCGGCTGTAACCAGCATGCCGTAGGGGTAGAAATTGTAAATTTATTGTGAACGGATGTGACCGGTCCTAAAGGGCATGGTCTTTTGTTTGCCAAAATCATAACCCGTAACGAAAATGCATGAAGGAACGGAGGAAAACAAAGAATGGTACACGAGAAGAAACTCGGAACCAATACCAGAATGAGCTTTGCCAAGATCGATGATGTCTTGGATATGCCCGATCTGGTAGAAGTGCAAAAGAAATCCTATCGTTGGTTTTTGGAAGAGGGACTGAAAGAAGTCTTGAATGATGTATCTCCCATTACCGACAATCAGGGCAATCTCAGCATTGAGTTTGTGGATTTCAAATTGGAAGAAGACAAACCGAAGTATCCCGAAGAAGAATGCAAGGACCGCGACGTAAACTACGCCGCTCCCCTGCGTGTACTGGTGCGTCTTTACAACAAGATCACCGGAGAAGTGACCGAACGCGAGATCTTCATGGGCGATTTCCCGCTTATGACCCGTACCGGTACCTTTATTATCAACGGTGCAGAGCGTGTCGTTGTATCCCAGTTGGTGCGTTCACCCGGTATGTACTACGAGTCCACCATGGAAAAGGGCGGTAACCGTCTGATGATGGCGACCATCATTCCTTACCGCGGTGCATGGCTTGAATATGAAACCGACATCAATAATATTTTCTATGTTCGTATCGATAAGAACCGTAAACTGCCTGTAACCGTCCTGATCCGCGCACTGGGTCTGGAAAGCGATCAGCAGATCAAGGATATGTTCGGCGAAGACCCCAAGATTGTCAACACCATGGAAAAGGACGGCATGAATGCCGCTGCCATTGAGACAAAGCGCACTCCCGGCGAGGAGGCACTCAAAGAAATTTACAAGAAACTGCGTCCGGGCGAACCTCCCACAGTGGAAAGCGCTCTGATGCTGATCAACAATCTGTTCTTCAATCCCAAGCGCTATGACCTTGAAAATGTGGGACGTTATAAGTTTAACAAGAAATCCGGTATTGCAGGCAGAATTGCCGGATGCCGCTTGAGCCGTCCTGCCATCAGCATGGTGACCGGTGAGGTCGTTTTTGAAGAAGGCGAATATATCACCAAGGAAAAGGCAGAGCAGATGGAATTTGCCGGTGTCAACGAAGCATATGTGTTGCTTGACAACGGAAATGAAATGAAGATCTTCTCCAACGGTACCGTATATCCCGAGTCTGTTTTGGGCTTTGATCTGAAGGAAGCGGGCATTAACGGTAAGGTTGTTTATTCCGTGCTTACCGAAATCATGGAAGCGGCAGAAGGCGACATGGATCAGATCATTGCTTTGGCAAAGGAACGCAAGGCAGATCTGTGGCCCAAGCACATTACCAAGGAAGACATCCTTGTTTCCATCAACTATCTTATCAACCTGTCCCATGACATTGGCAATGTGGACGATATCGACCACCTGGGTAACCGCCGTCTGCGTTGCGTAGGCGAGCTGTTGCAGAACCAGATGAGAATCGGTTTTGCCAGAATGGATAAGATCGTTAAGGAACGCATGGTTATTCACGACAGCGAGAGTCTGACGCCCGAAACGCTGATCAACATCCGTCCCATCGTAACCGCTATCCGTGAATTCTTCGGAAGCTCTCCGCTTTCTCAGTTCATGGATCAGAACAACCCTCTGGCAGAATTGACTCACAAGCGCCGTCTGTCCGCGCTTGGTCCGGGCGGTTTGTCCCGTGACCGCGCGTCCTTCGATGTGCGTGACGTACACTATACACATTACGGCAGAATGTGCCCCATCGAGACTCCTGAAGGTCAGAACATCGGTCTGATCTCTTATCTGTCCACTTATGCCCGTATCAATGACTACGGCTTTATCGAAGCACCCTATCGCCGTATCGACAAGGAAACCGGCATTGTTACAAACGACATCCGCTACATGTCTGCCGACGAAGAGGATAACTATGTGGTGGCACAGGCAAACGAGCCTCTGGACGAGAATAACCGTTTTGTGAACAAGAAGATCACCGTGCGTAGCCGTTCGGAGATTTTGGAAGTGGAAGCGTCGGTTGCCGACTATATGGACGTATCTCCCCGCATGGTAGTATCGGTTGCTACCGCAACCATCCCCTTCCTTGAAAACGACGACAACTCCCGTGCGCTCATGGGATCGAACATGCAGAAGCAGGCTGTTCCGCTGATGATCACCGATTCCCCCATTGTGGGTACCGGTATGGAATACAAGGCAGCTGTTGACTCGGGTGTAGTTGTAGTGGCTGAGGAATCCGGTTATGCCGAAAGAGTAACTGCGGATGAGATCGTAATCCGCACCGATTCCGGCAAAAAGATGGAATACAAGCTGCTCAAGTTCAAGCGCAGTAACCAGGGTACCTGTATCAACCAGCGTCCCATTGTCAATGAAGGCGAATATGTGGAAAAGGGCAGAGTCATTGCCGACGGTCCTGCCACTGCCAACGGTGAATTGGCACTGGGTAAGAATGCGCTGATCGGCTTTATGACCTGGGAAGGTTATAACTACGAGGACGCTGTTCTTTTGAATGAGCGTTTGGTGCGGGATGATATGTACACCTCCATTCATATTGAGGAGTACTCTCACGAAGCCCGTGACACCAAGCTTGGTCCGGAAGAGATCACAAGAGAAATTGCCAATGTGGGCGAAGATGCCTTGAAGAACCTGAATGCCGACGGTATTATACGTAAAGGTACCGAAGTGCGTGCTGGCGATATTCTGGTCGGTAAGGTTACTCCCAAGGGCGAAACCGAACTGACTGCCGAAGAAAGACTGCTGCGTGCCATCTTCGGTGAAAAATCCAGAGAAGTGCGTGATACCTCTCTGCGTTTGCGTCACGGCGAATCGGGTATTGTTGTAGATGTAAAAGTATTCTGCCGTGAAAACGGCGACGAGCTGCCTCCCGGAGTGAACAAGGTGGTTCGTGTATATGTTGCTCAGAAGAGAAAGATCTCGGTAGGCGACAAGATGGCGGGCCGTCACGGTAATAAGGGTGTCGTTTCCCGTATTTTGCCTCCCGAAGATATGCCCTTCCTGCCCGACGGTACTCCTTTGGATATCGTGCTCAACCCTCTGGGCGTGCCTTCCCGAATGAATATCGGTCAGGTATTGGAAGTACATCTGGGTATGGCGGCAAGAAAGCTGGGCTTTAAGGTTATGACTCCTGTATTCGACGGTGCTGACAACAAGGACATTGCCGAAATGCTGGAAAAGGCAGGCATGCGTCCCGACGGTAAGACCATCGTATATGACGGACGTACCGGTGAACCCTTTGATAACCCCGTAACCGTGGGTATCATGTACTATCTGAAGCTGCACCATCTGGTTGACGATAAGATCCACGCAAGAGCTACCGGTCCTTATTCTCTGGTTACCCAACAGCCGCTTGGCGGTAAGGCACAGTTCGGCGGTCAGCGTTTCGGAGAAATGGAAGTATGGGCGCTGGAAGCATACGGTGCGGCATACACCCTGCAGGAAATTCTGACTGTGAAGTCGGACGATGTGGCAGGACGTGTTAAGACCTACGAAGCCATTGTGAAGGGTCAGAATATTCCCACTCCCGGTGTTCCCGAATCCTTTAAAGTTATGGTGAAGGAACTGCAATCCTTGTGTTTGGACGTTCGCGTTCTGGATAGAGATGGCGGTGAGATCGATCTGGCGACCCTTGGCGAAGACGAGACCGAAACCCGTAACTACGTAGAACCCGAAGATCTGGGTGAAAGCGTAGTTACCGACGACATCAACGATTCCTTCTATGAAGAGGGTCCCGATGATGAAGACAATGAATTCGGCGATGACGATGACAACATCCTTTTGGATGATAGCTTTGTATTCGGCGACGACAGCGACGATATTTGAAAGGAGAGCGGGCATCTATAATGGAAAAGAATATTTTTGATTCGATTAAGATCGGGCTGGCATCTCCGGAATTGATCCGCAGCTGGTCGTACGGTGAAGTTACCAAACCCGAAACCATCAACTACCGCACCACCAAGGCAGAGCGGGACGGTCTGTTCTGCGAACGCATTTTTGGCCCGACCAAGGACTGGGAATGTTTGTGCGGAAAATATAAACGTGTGCGTTATAAGGGAAAAGTGTGTGAAAAGTGCGGCGTGGAAGTTACCACCAAAAAGGTGCGCCGTGAACGCATGGGTCACATTGAGTTGGCGGCTCCCGTTTCGCATATCTGGTATTTCAAGGCGATTCCCTCCCGTATGGGGCTGCTGCTGGATGTGTCTCCCAAGCAGCTGGAACAGGTTCTGTATTTTGGAAGCTACATCGTGCTGGATCCCGGTTCTACTCCCCTTGAAAAGAAGCAGACTTTGACCGATAACGAGTATAAGAAATACTACGAATTGTATGAAAACGATTTCCGCGTAGGCATGGGCGCCGAAGCTGTGCGCGAATTGCTTGCCGAAATTGATATCCCCGCTCTTTTTGAGCAGCTCAAGAGTGAGCTCGGAAAGGCATCGGGACAGAAGAAGAGCAAGATCATTAAGCGTCTTGAGATCGTGGAAGCCTTCCGCCGCAGCGGTAATAAGCCCGAGTGGATGGTTTTGGAAGTTCTGCCGGTCATTCCTCCCGAAATCCGTCCTATGGTTCAGCTGGACGGCGGTAGATATGCTGCATCCGACTTGAATGATCTTTACAGACGCGTGATCAACCGTAACAATCGTTTGAAGAAGCTGCTTGAGTTGCACGCACCCCTGATCATTATCCGCAATGAAAAGCGTATGCTGCAGGAAGCGGTGGACGCACTCATTGATAACGGCAGAAGAGGCAAGCCGGTAACCGGCGGCTCTTCCAACCGTCCGCTTAAGTCTCTTTCCGAAATTCTGCGCGGTAAGCAGGGACGTTTCCGTCAGAACCTGCTTGGTAAGCGTGTTGACTATTCGGGACGTTCGGTTATCGTTGTAGGACCTGAACTGAAAATCTACCAGTGTGGTCTGCCTAAGGAAATGGCACTGGAGCTCTTTAAGCCCTTCGTTATGAAGCGCCTTGTGGAAACCCAAAAGGCTACCAATATCAAGGATGCAAAGAAGAAGGTGGAAAAGGTATCTATTGAAGTATGGGATGCACTGGAAAATGTAATCAAGGAACACCCCGTACTGCTCAACCGAGCCCCCACACTGCACCGTTTGTCTATCCAGGCATTTGAGCCCATCCTGGTGGAGGGCAGAGCCATCAAACTGCACCCGCTGGTATGTACCGCATTTAACGCAGACTTTGACGGTGACCAGATGCCTGTACACGTACCGCTTTCCGCAGAAGCACAGGCAGAAGCCAGATTCCTCATGCTGTCTGCCAATAACCTGTTAAAGCCTGCCGACGGTCGTGCTGTTGCGGTTCCTTCGCAGGACATGGTGCTTGGTTCCTATTATCTGACCATCGACAAAGCAGGCGAGCCCGGTGAAGGCCACGCATTCCGTGACTTCAATGAAGCCATGATGGCATATGAAAACGGCGTACTGGGACTGCATGCTCCCATTCGTATCCGTGTGACCAAGACCGTTGACGGTGTGGAACACACCGGCATGATCGATGCGACTCTTGGTCGCTTGATCTTTAACCAACAAATTCCCCAGGACCTGGGCTTTGTGGACCGTAGCGATCCCTCCAAGCTTTTGGATCTGGAAATCATGTTCACCTGCGGCAAGAAACAGCTCGGTGAGATCATCGACCGTACCATTCGCCGCCACGGTGCCGCTCAGACCGCTGAGGTTTTGGATGCCATCAAGAGCATGGGTTATAAATATTCCACTAAGGCTTCCATCTCTATTTCGGCAGCCGACGTTGTGATCCCGCCCGAAAAATACGATTTGATCGCTAAGGCGGAAAAGGATGTAGATATCATCCATCAGTACTATCAGATGGGTGAACTCACCGAAGAAGAACGCTATAACAATGTCATCAAGATTTGGGAACAGACCACCAAGGATGTGGTTGCCGCTCTGCAGGCAGGCTTTGACCGATACAATCCTATCAAGATGATGTCTGACTCGGGTGCCCGCGGTAACATTACCCAGATGCGTCAGCTTGCCGGTATGCGCGGACTTATGTTTGCGGCAAACGGCCGTACCATGGAAATCCCGATCAAGGCAAACTTCCGTGAAGGTTTGAATATTTTGGAATACTTCATTGCAGCCCGCGGTTCCCGTAAGTCTCTGTCCGATACAGCGCTTCGTACCGCCGACTCGGGTTATCTGACCCGTCGTCTGGTTGACGTTTCTCAGGACGTGATCATTCGTGAAAAAGACTGCGGCACCGATGAGGGTATTCTGGTATCCGCAATCCGTGAAGGTAAGGAAGTAATCGAGCCGCTGAAGGCAAGACTGGTGGGCAGATTTACCAAGGGAGACGTGGTCAATCCCGCCACCGGCGAAGTAATTGTGCCCGACAATGTTATGATCGATGAAGACAGTGCGAGCAAGATCATTGCCGCAGGCATCGAAGAGGTTAATATCCGTTCGATCCTAAAGTGCCGTGCAAAGCGCGGTATCTGCGCACACTGCTACGGTTCGGATATGTCCAGCGGCAGACCTGTCAGTGTTGGTGAAGCTGTCGGTATCATTGCGGCGCAGTCCATCGGTGAACCCGGTACACAGCTGACCATGAGAACCTTCCACTCCGGCGGTGTTGCAGGTTCTGACATTACCCAGGGTCTTCCCAGAGTTGAAGAAGTGTTCGAAGCACGCCGTCCTAAGAAGACTGCGATCATGACCGAGCACTCCGGACGTATCAGTATTTCTACCGATAAGCACACCAAGACGGTTACCGTTGAGGGTGAAGAAAAGAAGGTAAGCCAGTATCCCATTCCCTATAACTACAATCTGATCGTTCAGGATGGAGACTGGGTTGCACAGGGTGCTCCTTTGACCGAAGGTTATATGAGTCCTCAGGACATCATTAAGATCAACGGTTTGGATGCCGTATATGACTATATCATTCGTGAAGTACAGAAGGTTTACCGTATTCAGTCGGTTGAAATCAATGACAAGCACATCGAAGTTATCGCACGTCAGATGACCAGAAAGTGCCGCATTGAAGAGCAGGGAGACACCGAATTGCTTTCGGGTGCTACTGTGCACGTGAACGAATTCATTACCGAAAATGAAAAGATCAAGGCGCGTATAGATGCCGGCGAATGCGACATCCGCCCCGCTACCATGCAGCCCATTCTGCTTGGTATTACAAAGGCGGCGCTCATGACCGAATCCTTCCTGTCGGCGGCTTCCTTCCAGGAAACCACCAAGGTTCTGACCGAAGCTGCTATTGGCGGTAAGGTCGATAACCTGCAGGGTCTGAAGGAAAACGTTATTATCGGTAAGCTGATTCCTGCCGGTACCGGTCTGGATCGTTACCGTAATATCGAGATCCGCAACAAGGACGGCAGCGATCCCAATGCCAAGCTGGCAGAAAGCTTGGAAGCGGCTGCTGCTGAGGATCTGGCGCGTCAGAAAGCGGCGTTTGCCGAAAATGACGACAGCGATGCAAATGCGGCTGACGACACCATTTTGGAAGACGAAGAATAAGTCTTTATCAAGCCACTGTAACAATTTCGTTGCAGTGGCTTGATTTTATAAAAAAGATATGCTACAATGATGGTAGTATGGATATAATAATCTCAAATTCAGCAATATGCGGAGGTATAAAATGAAAAAAACAGCATTCATGCTTGCTCTTTTGATGGTGTTATCCTTATCTGTTGCGTCATGCGGTAAAAATCAAGAGCCTAAGCCCGATCCCAATCCCGATGCCACGCCCGGCGTAACCGACCCTACCCCCAATGATCCTACCCCCGACGAGCCTACTCCCGATGCACCTACGCCCGATAAACCCACGCCCGACGAGCCTACTCCCGATGATCCCACCCCCGATGACGGTGCGTTTTTGGTAGAGGATGCCGAGGAATTTAAGAAACCGTTTACCGGTTATGAAACCATTACTGTGGAAAACGGCAATTTACAGGTTGGCGAATTGGTTTTGATCGATGCTTCCCATCCCTACAGTGCGGATAAAGCAGGCGAAGTTGTACGTGTAAAGTCCTATAATGTTAACGGATTTGCCGCTGTATTGACCTCCAAGACCACATTAAATTTTGTTGCGCTTCGCAAAATGCAGGAAATGAACTCCGATATGCAGACTGCGCTGAACGTAACCTATCTGCTGTGCATTCAAGCAGGCTACCTGACCAATGAGGAGCTTACCGATCTGCACACTAACTATCCCGGCGAATATCCCGAAGCGGCAGGTGAAAGCGATCTGCATACCGGCCGTGCGGCAACCGTGTCCGTGTTTACCGGCGCCATGAACTATCCCTTCCGCAACAGCGCAGTGACCAATGTTGCCGGTTGGGTGGAAGAAAACGCGCATAAATACGGCTATATCATGGGAAATGATGTAAATGAAAACGCAAAACTACGCTATGTGGGCGTGCCCCATGCCACCTATATGCAGGCAAACGGTCTGGATCTGGCAGGCTATCTGGCAAAATTGCAGGACGGTGAAAAACTGCAGATCACCGATCACCAGGATCTGACCTGGACTGTATACCGTGTGGAAGCATCTGAAGGTGCTTCCAGCGAGATCCAAGTGCCTACAGGCATGACCTACTCGATTTCCGGCGACAACGACGGCGGCTTTATCGTGACTGTAAAGGGTATTTGCGAATAATACCGAATCTAAAAAGAGAACCTAGACGGTCTTTGAATGATCGTTTCGGTTCTCTTTTTGTTTTTTGGGGAGGCGGTTCACCAAGGTGAGCCGTCTCCCTTTGTGGTTGTGTATAAAAATAAATATAAAAATTTGTGCAAAACGCTGTTTTAAAAAAATATTGAAAATTTTTTCAAAAATGATGTTAGGTTTTTGCAGTTTTGTTGTCTTATATAGGTAGAGGGCAAAGAATGCTCAAATGTGAATTTTGTTGTCTGTTTACAAAATCTTAACAAATAAAGAAAATATATATGCTAGAATGAAATGG
>SVRY01000032.1 GCA_015064585.1 Oscillospiraceae bacterium | reverse complement strand
GACAGGTCCTTGTTCACCAATGGGGCCTTGTTCGCCAATGGGTCCTTGTTCACCGACGGGTCCTTGTTCACCGACGGGTCCTTGTTCACCGACGGGTCCTTGTTCTCCAACGGGGCCTTGCTCACCGACAGGACCTTGTTCACCAATGGGGCCTTGTTCGCCGACGGGTCCTTGTTCGCCGACGGGTCCTTGTTCTCCAACGGGACCTTGTTCGCCAATCGGACCTTGTTCACCGACGGGTCCTTGTTCACCGACGGATCCTTGTTCTCCGACAGGTCCTTGTTCGCCAACGGGGCCTTGTTCGCCAATCGGACCTTGTTCACCGATGGGTCCTTGTTCTCCAACGGGGCCTTGCTCACCGACGGGTCCTTGTTCACCGACGGGTCCTTGTTCACCGACGGGTCCTTGTTCACCAACAAGTCCCTGTGGGCCAATGGGACCTTGCGGGCCAACAGCACCCCGCAACCCAACCGGTCCGCGCGGACCAATGGGACCTTGAGGACCCACAGGGCCTCTGGGACCCACAGATCCGGTTGGACCCATAGGTCCCTGCGGTCCTACGGGGCCGCGCGGACCGACGGGACCGCGACATCCCCGTAAAGCCAAGCAACAATTGCTGAAAGGGCACTTTTGCCCCTCATCATTATCTCTGTCATTGCAGTTGCAGTTTTTGTTATTTTCCGTATAGTTATCCATGCCTGTTTTCTCCATATTATTCCGATATTCCCGTATGCCAAGCAGCATACAATAACATCATATGAAAACATATAGGAAATTGACAAACCGAAAAACAGCGTGTGCGCTTTCCCCCATTTGACAAGAAACTTATATAAACAAAACCAAGCGAACAAAATGTTTGTCCGCTCGGTTTTATCATCAATCAAACCGCATTGTATTCGCAAACGGTTCGGTGTATTTTAATTATTTTCCAAAATATCCGCAATTCTCTTGCACGCCAATCCGTCTCCGTAAGGGTTGCTCGCCTTGGACATACGTTCATAGGCTTCCTTGTTGATCAAAAGCAATTTGAAGTTGTCATAAATCACATCTTCATCCGTACCCACCAGCTTTAGTGTACCTGCTTTAATGCCTTCGGGACGCTCAGTGGTATCTCTCATCACCAAAACAGGCTTTCCAAGAGAAGGCGCTTCTTCCTGAATTCCGCCCGAATCGGTAAGTATCATATAACTGCGCGCCAAGAAATTATGAAAATCCAACACTTCCAGGGGCTCAATGATATGAATACGGTCACAACCACCCAATTCTTCATTGGCAGCTTGTCTGACAACAGGATTCATATGAATGGGATAGATTGCCTTGACATCGGGATGCTCATCCATCACGCGGCGAATGGCGCGAAACATATTACGCATGGGCTGACCCAAATTTTCACGGCGATGCGCTGTAATCATAATCAAGCGGCTATCGGATGCCCATTCGATTTCAGGATGGGTATAACCCTGCTTCACCGTTGTTTTCAATGCGTCAATGGCTGTATTTCCGGTAATATAAATAGTGCTTTCATCCTTGCCTTCATTTACTAAATTCTGCTTGGAAAGCTCGGTGGGGGCAAAATTATACTGAGAAATAATTGAAACAGCTTGACGGTTGAACTCTTCCGGATAAGGGCTGTACAAATTATATGTACGAAGCCCCGCTTCCACATGCCCCACCGGAATCTGCAAATAGAAGCAAGCAAGCGCAGTTACAAATGTGGTGGAAGTATCTCCATGTACCAAAACCACATCGGGTCTTACTTCTTCCAAAACAGCCTTGATGCGGTTCAAGATATTGGTGGTAATGTCAAACAGCGTTTGTTTATCTTTCATGATAGATAGATCATAATCAGGCGTCACCTGAAATGCAGTCAAAACCTGATCCAACATCTGGCGGTGCTGTCCGGTTACACAAACAACCGTATTGATATTTTTGCGCGATTTCAGTTCATTTACAAGCGGACACATTTTGATCGCTTCAGGTCTGGTCCCAAACACGAGCATTACTGTTTTCAATCCATTTCGCCTCACTTCTTGAGAATTTTTCGATATATACCGGCAATCAAACGACGCAGTTTTCCTGCCGCAAAATACTTAACAATTAGTTTTTTAAATCCCTTCTTCCGATAGAACTCCCAGAATTCATCGGTACCTGCAGGACGGGCAAGAGGCTTTTTCAGATGGGGCTGCTTTGCCCATACCATTTTTGCCTCATGACACGTAAGATATTTCCCTGACAGCTTCATAAGCGCTTCGCCTTTGGCGGTATTAACCATGACCATGGAAACCCCTTTGTTATCATCAAAGTCGGGCATGGCAGAACCAATTCCCCAAAAATCTCCCAATGTAATATCGGCGGTTCGCTCCACGCTTGCATATTCACAGGTATAACATCTTTCCGAAAAAGCATACCCGGAATAGAAAATGCTTTTGGCAATTTGAGAATCAAAACTTGTATCATCCAAAGTGCCGTCTGCAAACACATTTTCTTCCAGATGATTATGCCACCCCTTCTTTTTACTGCGGAAACGGTGGTCCACAATTTTCTTTCCCGCCTTTTTCTCACAGTGCCGGAGATATTCTTTCAATAGCAGAGGGCTGGATGTGCCGTGACAGATTAAATCTATCAAATACAAGCCATCGGTTGAAACCCCGCTAAAAGACAAAAACTGTTTTAAGCCGCCGCATTGGCAGGGAGTGCCCGTAAACAGCACTGTCTTTTCATCAAGCAGATCCTGCTTAATCTGCCCAAAACTATCTTGCAAATAACTTTGTACGTATTTTGAGCCCCTCAGAGCTTCGATATTTCCATCGTCCACACGGATATGATGTGCACCGTTTTCGCAAAATGCCGCACCGTAAACCACAGCATTTTGTTCCCGCAATGCATCGGCAAAGGCTGTAAACGCCCCTCCCGAAGTGCTTTTGTTACGAATCGCTTCGTCTTTATGCTTCACCGCATATATCTTGGGCTGCTGTGTATTCTTCAGCGTATCAGCGTTTTTAGAGGGGCAAGTCTTTTCACAAAGACCGCAATTTTTACACTTGTCCCCCTTTAAAACGGGCTTTACAAAACCTTTTTCATCCGGCAGCATTTCGATTGCGCCCAAAGCACAGATCGAAGCGCATGCGGTGCATCCGTAACAATCATTTTTTGGTAAATTCAAAATGCTTTTCGACATTTAATCAAAGCACCCCTTTAAATAGGCAAGCGAACTTTCTCTGATTTTTTGCACCCGCGCATTCACCGAGCGCCAATCAATTTCCTGTTCCAAAACTTTTCCCAAATCGGTATCTTGACAAATCCTACGATCGGTCAACCCGGTTATCTGCAATATATTTTCCAAACGGCTGTTTACTTTACTTGTTTTTTGCAAATATTCCACTGCCATCGGCACACCGAAGTTAATGGCAAATGCGGTTCCGTGGAATGAATTGGTAATTACAAAAGAGGCACCGTAAAACAGTTCAGCAAACTCCTTTGGCCCTGCCGCAGGAATATACTCACAAGGGAAATCCAACACGCTGCGAATTGGTTTTCCGATAAATTTAATTTTATATCCCGCTTCATAACAACAGCGAGCCATTTTAATCTGCGTATCGGTCAATTCAAAATGATACATCAAAGCATATTTTTCGGTTGGCTGTGCGAACTGAAAATTCTTTGCCCAATTTTCCTTGGTCAAGAGGAAAACAGGATCTAAATCCACCCGAACAGGTGTCTTTGACAGTTCATTTACGATCTTTGCGCCCTGCTCTTCCCGAACCGAACAGCAGGTAAATTCATCCAATAATTTCCCTACCTGTGCTTCATAATCATTTTCCAGCTTCGATACACCGAAACTGGCAGCATATGAATATTTTTTTTCTTTGTTGTTTACAAAATCCAAATAGTAATTCTGATCAAAATCATGTGCCGCAGGATTCCAAACCTGGTCACTGCCTGTAAAAAACCGATCATACTGACCATTCACCTGCGAGATAGTCTGTTTTGTATATCCCTCTCCCGGCGCAATCCCCAACTGTTTAGCTCTAAAACCATCAAACCGACGCCGCTTTTCCTTTTCTCGCCGAGCTTTTAAAACATATTTGAGCTTATTTTTTACGCCTTTTTGCTTTAAAAACGGCTGTAATACATAGGGCGCTTCCAATTTTGCATTGCGATAATCCAAAATATCCGCATCGTGGCCGATAGATTCAATCGCTGTTTTCAGCGCATACGCCTGCAAAAGAGCCCCATAATTCAATGCTCTGTGAAATGTAATAATACCGGCTTTCATGTTGTTCTCCGTTTATTTTCTGAGTAATAATTTTTTTGCCTGCTTGAACATGGCAAAGCATTCCTTGGGATCCAGCAGCAAATTGACAATAATTGTTACAAACAACGCCCAAACAAATACGATCATCGCTTTCACTGCCCACATCGCATATCCGGACGCCGTCATATCAACAAAGAAAAACGGCAGACAGGAAAGCACAAATACCACAAGGGATATAAAAATTCGTTTAAAGGAATCCGCAATAGACAGCCCTGTTACGTTCTTTGCCATAAAAATAACAAGATCGATCACACGGTACAAATTCGAAAGGATCAGTCCGATCAAAAGCCCGTTAATTCCCCAAACAGGTGTTAGGGCAATACAAACAACCACTGCAATCAAAGTTTGAATCACAGTACCCGTTTGCGTTTCCTTAAATACACCGGCAGCACCAATCAAAATACCCGCAGGTGTCTTCAGATTATAAAACACACCATTCAGCACAAACAGCAGTGCTGTCAGCGGGAAAATATATTCGCAGTCATCAATTCCGCTGGTATACAACTTAATAAAGGGTATGTACATAGCAAACATACATGTATACGCAATGGATGTGACCGACAAAAACAGTGTTTCATAACTTTTAAACATATTTTGCAGTTCTTCTTTTTTATTTGCGGCAATGATCGTACCAAAAGTAGCAGAAACGCCATTTGTTGCCACAGTGAGCAAAGTAAGAATACTGGATGCCACCAAATTATATACCGCATACACACTGACTGCTGTCAAGTCCTTTGCCAATATGGTCAAAAGAATAACCGGCATGGATGTTTGTGCCAAACCAAGCAGCTGCAGGATCATGGCGCTCCACCGTTTATTCAGAGCTGTTTCATCAGGCTTAACCTTCAAATCAATGTACTTATAGCGCACACGCACATATATATTGATGATCACACTGCGAATTATATATAGGGAGAGCGCAAGAGTGCGTACCCAAAGAATGTCCATCGCAAATACTTCCAGAGCAACATATAAAATCGCAAAATTCAGTATATACGCAATGGAAGTGGCGTTTGCCACCACATAATAACGCTGATCAGCCGTTAACAGCGCACGATATTTGGATAGAGTAAAGAAATCAATCGTTCCGTGCAGTCCAAGCACCACCACCAAAATAGCGATATCGAAATACGACCAACCCTTTACCGACATAAACAAAGGACATAAAAAAGCAAAGCCTACCACAAGACCGCTGAATATATATCCTACGTAATAATAGAAATTACGTATCGCTACCACAACACCATTGATCTTTTCGGCATTTCCTTCCACCAAAGGTCGATACAATGCGTTTGTTCCCGCGCTTGCCAATCCCGCTTCTACAATGGTAAAATATGAGATAAACTGATTGATGGAGGTAACAAGACCGTTTACTTCCGAGCCGTATGCTTTCAAATACATTCTGGGAAGAATAATACCGATCAGCATAATGACCATCTGCATAACGATGGCGGATATGGTATTTCGGGTAGATATTTTTGCATTAGATTCCATTTTTATTTACCGGATTCTTTTATATTTTGATATAATTTATTGTAATGGGGCAACAAAGCAAGAGAGGCTGTCTTTACCAAAACAGACAAATGGTTATAATCGCGCAAAACACGCTTATCTAGGGAAAACACATTCACAATCGAACGGTATCTGGCATACTGCTTGCATTTTGCCATCAATCCCTTCTCATGCTTTGCCTCAGACAAATAGGCAATTGCCATTCCGTACGGATTCTTTGACACCAGTTTTTTGGCATTCTGCGTATATCCGTCTTCTAAATATTCAAATTCATAAATCGCCTCATCCCGAAGCAGCATGGGAGCAATATGATTCAACATGTTATAAAAAACCACTTCTGTCATAAAACGCTCGCCCTTAATCACAGGGAACCGATAGGGGGTGATGCATTCCGTTTTCAAAACGATCACCATATCCCCTTGAAAACGGTATCTATGATACAATTCACTTATACCCACTCTGTCAATCCCTGCGGGATAGGGCGTAGAAAGCAGTCTGCCATCCAATGTTTTCTTTCTGAAATACATCCCCAACAGATTCTCATCTTGATGTGCCCGATAAACAGATACGATAACTTCGATGGCATTCGGTGTCAATTTGTCATCCGAATCCACGCATATAAACAATTCGGTATCACAAAGTTCAACCCCAAGGTTGTGAGCGGTGTGTTTCCCGCCGTTTTCCTTTTTGTAATACCGAATATCGATTTTTCTTTCGGCTATGTACCGGTTGACTGTTTCCTCGGTATTATCCTTAGAACCATCATCTACGATCAACCAAGTGAACGAATGCTCCGTTTGTTGACATAAGCTTTCATACAACCGATCTAAACAGTACGCTCTGTTATAGGTCGGTGTAAAAACGGTAACCATTTTCATTATTTCCTCGCAAATTTGCGTTTTATTTTTGACAGTTTTCGAACAAATTCATATCCGAAAATCTCTGCCAGTTTTTTACCCACTCTCTTTTTAAAAGGAAGCCAGCTGCCGTCATAATGATGAATCGCGCAGGTATTCTCAGTCATAATCAATTCGCCCGTTACAATGCTTTTGGGGTAAAAATAATCTTTGGGATAAACCGTCAACCCATTTACAACCTGCAAAGAGTTGTTCAGTTCCAAACCGTGCCGCAAACACACCTTTGTCAATCGTTCCACAATGGTAGTCAGATCCAGACTGCCGTCTTCTTTTTTAAAATGAATATCATCATAGCAATGCAAAAGTTCCGTCATCATCACATTTCCTTTTTCACATGCCAGAATACCTGTGGCAATCTGCGCATCTGATTCAAATCCGGTCAAACTTTCACATTTTAAGATCTCGTCCAAAGGCTTTAAAACTTCCATGTCGGTATCCAAATAAACACCGCCATGTTCAACAAGCACCTGCAATCTTGCCACATCGCTTACAAAAGCCCATTTTTTTGCCTGATAAGCTTCTTTTACATATATATTATAATCCAAATCGAAATTACTTTCATTCCACTGAATAATCTCATAATCGGGACAATATTTTTTCCAGCTTTGAATGCATTTTTGGGTGATTTCCGGCAGTGGCTTTCCGCCAAACCAACAATAATGGATCTTTTTAGGTATCATGCATTTTCTCCTTTGCATATGCGGCGATGATCAACATCACCATCAACATAAATATCCATGTTCTAACTCCGGAAGTTCTGAGTGCGGTCATTGCGAATGTGAGATATGTCAGCATAGGCAAATAATAAATCAATTTCTTTGCTTTGAAATATTGTCTGATCTCAATAAGCATCCAAACAATGATCAAACACATAAAGAATGTACCCACAAATCCCCAGGACATGATCATATCCACCACCAAGTTATGTGCACCGGCAGAAATATCAATAATATTGGTCCCGGCACCGCCTGTTTGCACATTTACATAACCCAGTGCACCACATCCGAACAAGAATGAGAATGGATGTGTTACCAAGTATACAAGGCACTGTCCCCATACTACCAAACGTCCGGAACCGCCGCCTACGTCACCGCTCACACGCGTAAAAAAGTTTTCGTAGATTCGTGCAGTCAATTCGGGAAAAGCTGCAACAAACGCAACACCGGCAATCAATACAAGCGGCAATATATACTTGGTGCTTTTGGGCTTTTCAGACAGCAAAAACAGCATCCAAAATACGCCGGCTCCCAGTACAAACGATCGGCTGACCGTTAACAGGCCAAAAATTATGGAGAAAACAACAATACAAATCAAAATGAGCCTACGCACACGGGACATTTTTTTACTGCTGACCAACAGCACCATTGCCATCGACATCAGAAGCAACGAATAGATCGGCATGCCCATCGCACCGCCCACAGCCACAGACTCGGTATTTGCGAAACGAATAACAGCGGCAGAAGTCATAAAATTAACAATATATGCCATAATACCGCCATATGCATGATTAAATACATATAGTATCGCCGCTGTATAGGCAGTAGCAAAACTGGCAATAAGCCAAAAAGCATCCAGTTTTAAGTTTTTTATATTAAAAAGCACATACCAAAAGAACAACAAATACACAACCAACATGAGGATCTCGCCAATGGAGTTTCGGGACATCATATCGGTCGCCAGTTCCAGACACAGTACGATCAATGCCGCCACCAAATATTCCCGTTTTGTGGCAATCATCGCATGATTCTTATACATCAGCTTCATTAACAGAATCACCATCATGATCGCAATCGCATTGAATCGCACAAATACGAACACGCCGTCAAATATAGACAATCCCAAAATCAAGTGCAAAAATTCTTCTGTCGGCGCAAACAAACCATATGCCGCTGTTACCACGACCACCAAAGTCATCATGGAAGGGTCATTGGCAGCAAATGCCACCAAGGCAAACAATATCGCCTGGCATATCCAGTGCATTTGATGCACTTGATTGGTTGATGCTGCTGTACGTCTCGATTTTGCCATAGCAAGTCCCATTCTAATCTCCATTCTGACGCATAACGTCAGCACAAATAGTGCAATTGAATTTTTGTGCCGCTTAGCGGCAAAAGTGGGACGGGACCCACTTTTAAAAAATTCTAAGCGTGAATTGATAAATAATAGATGCCAAAAATCAATCCTTCACGCTGTTCCCCTACCATATCTTTTGTATTTGTTACAAACCGTTATCTTTTATTTTTATAAACCGATATATACGCCTTTGCCATTACATCGGAGGAAAACCTTCCGGATGCTGCTCGGGCATTTTCTCCCAATTTTCTTCTGAGTGCTTCATTTTCGTACAGTTCGATAAACGCTTTTGCAATCTCATTTTCATCAACCGCTGTCAAAAGTGCCGTTTCTTTATCGCTTAACATATCAGGCACACCGCCCACCGCTGTTGCAACAATCGGCAGTCCGGTTCCCATTGCTTCAATTAAAGTCATGGGAATGCCTTCGTATACAGAAGGCAGGGTAAATACATCCGCCTCATGCAAATATTCATAAACATTGGACTTAGCACCTAAAAAACGAACCTCCTGCGCAATATCATATTGCGCAGCAAGCGCCGCGATCTGATCCTTCAGTTCCCCTTCTCCAATCAGATGAAGCTCTGTATCGGGATATTTTTGATGCAGTATTTGAAATGCCTTTAACAGTCCCTTATGGTTTTTCACTTCCGAAAATCTGCCGATATGCAGAATTTTCAGATTCCCGTCTTTCGAATATTCCCTTTTGGGATTGCAACGGGACAAATTGATCCCATTTAAAACGATCGGGATTTTTTCTTCTTTTAACTTATATTCTTTTACAATAGATGCTTGCACCACATCGCTCAGCGCAACCGGCGTAACACCCGCAAATTTGTAAAACAATTTATTGAGTTTTCTGGCGAATTTTCTGTTTTCTTTTTCCGCAATGCTGTGTACCGTATGTACTCTGCGTTTAACCCCTGCCATGATTGCTGCCGGAATGGCATATTGCATGGCATAACGGTGTGTATGGATCACATCAGGCTTTTCGCTCTTGAAAAGCTTGTACAAATGCCGCATCATCGATACGTCCATGCCCTTCTTTTTTTGAAAATAGCGAATATCAATTCCCGCTTTTTCCAGCCGCTCGGTAATGGGCGAATGCCAGTCATACAGGCTTACTACAATCACATCCACGCCCAAAGAACGAAGTGAATATGTAAGATTTTCGCACATGATTTCCGCGCCCGCCAAACCGAAATTGGGCATGACCTGTATCACTTTCATATAACATTCTCCACTTTATTCCAAAATTTTCTGTATTGCTTTTTTTATAAAAGCTCGTTTTGGATTCCAAAAACTTTTTTGATACAAAAGCCACTTTTTCTCAAACTGTTTTGCCGTCTCACTGTCGGTAATCAATACCGCCGCCTGCAATTGCGCAATATGCAGATTATGATAGAAGGGGCTTGCAATCTTGCCGCCTAAATCGTACATCGTCCAGTAACCGTTATCATATTGCGGCAGAGATTTTTCCATGGTGCGAAGCGTCTTTTGCAAAATTTCACGGTACTTTTCCTCTTTGGAAACAAGGGTATAGTCGTACAAACCAAAAAAGGCAAACAACCAACCGTTCAACACTACGGGCAAATGGGTATATTCCAGTAAATAAACATCTTCCCCATCATACCGCGCAGTTCCTCCTTCTTCCACAGACAGAAGCATAAAATCCACTGCTTTTTGTGCCGCCGTCCGGTACCGCTCTTCTCCGGTACTCACATACGCCCTCAAAAGAACCGAGACCGCCTCACCTTGACACATCGCTCCGTAGGGAGCATCTGCATACATAAACGAAAATGCATCAAACGATCCGTTTTCATTTTGCGCTTCCATGGTCCAATTCACACAAGTTTTGAATTTTTCCAAATACAGAGTATCCGATGTTTCCAAATACAGATCATAGCATCCGAGCGCATATTGGAATATCATTACCGGAAAATAAACGCACTCACCGGAAGCGGTCTCAAATTGGGGAATATACGAAACATTGCTCACATTCGCCTCATCCCTGATCACTTTCTCGGTCAGATCGTTATAATACCCGCGTATCTGCGAAACATCCATTTGTGTTCCCAAACCTTGATTCACATGCAATATGCTTTTTCCCCGCAACATGCGAACCCATTTTTTAATCAAATATCCGTTGACAGCCATACGCCCTCATCACGTCTATATTATATCGTTTTTAAAGCATCTCCATCAGCTGCGCCGCAGCCGCAGAATAAATATACTTTTCAGCCTGTATAAGGCAGTTTTTTCTCATCGAAACAAGTATTTCGGGATTTACAGCAATTCTGTTCAATACATTCTGCAGATCCTTCGTATCCCCAAAGGTATATCCCAGTGCAGTGCTACCCTCATAACAGATATCACCGTAGCTTTCCCATTTAGCGGAAACCACGGGAAGTCCTGCGCAGTAAGCGTCAATGATCGTGCCCGGAATACCCTCCGTATAGGATTTGGTGGGAAACAGCAGCGCATCATAGTCTTTTAAAACAGCAACGCTCTTTCCGGGATCAATGACGCCCCGATAGGTGACTGCTCCCTTATTCTCTTTTAGCAGTCCGTCAAATTCACTTTGATATTCCCCATCAATGGGTCCGTATATATCAAGTGTAAAACGATTTTGCTCCGCATTGGCATTTTTGATAGCTATCATAGCATCTGAAACGCCTTTCAATGCGGAAACACGGGAAAAGACCACCAGTTTAACAGGGAATGCAATCGAAGGGTTTAATTCTTCTTCTTTAAGAGGAACAAGGTCCTTAAAATTCACAAGGACCTCCACGTTCTTCATTCCTATTTTGGCGAGTGCATTTTTCATCGTATTGGTTTCCACCCACACGCCGTCAAATTTCTGCAATCGGCGCAAAAGTCCGCTATTGGCTGACAGCATTTGCGGAAGCCAGCCGCCAATCACATTGTAGTATAATTTCTTTTTATAAAACCGATTGAAAAACAGTAGCAGCAATGAAAAAATTTTCACTCCGTTATGCGCCGGAAGCATCACAACACTGTCGCAATACTTCATAGCCCTTTTTGTTTTCAAAAGCAAACGGATGGGATGCTTTTTCCAACAATATGTATCTACTTCGGTTATCTCTGTTTCAGAGGATATAGCCAATGCATCTCTGAGATTTTTCGTCTTAACAGTTTGTCCATTGATCGGATTTGCCGCACGAAACGGCCCGATGATCGCAACTTTTTTCATCAGAGTGTATATACACCGGGCAGCTTGCACACGCGTCTTGTGTCCAGCACCACTTTGCCTTCCAGCTTCTCAAGCTGCTGCTTGATCTCATCATGGCCAACCATAATAACGACCAAATCGGTATCCATCAAGAATTTATCCAGATCGTGATACTGATTCTTTACTATATCATTTTTAATATAGGGGTCATATACCTTTAGAGTAGGCGCCAAATGCTTTTCCTGCCATTCCAAAAGCTGAAGTGTAGGAGATTCGCGGTAATCGTCTACATTTTCTTTATAGGTCAATCCATATAGACCCACACGGGTAATATCAGTCATTCCCTTTTCCTGCATGATGGTATGGATACGTTCCAAAACAAACTGCGGCATGGAATCATTGACTTTCATAGATTCCCAAATGACTTTGGTCAGCGCAGGATAATCTCCCACAAGGAACCAAGGGTCAACCGAAATGCAGTGACCGCCAACGCCGGGACCGGGAGTCAAAATGTTGACTCTGGGATGCATATTGCAAATGCGAATGATCTCATATACATCCATATCATCGTGACGGCAGATCTTCGCAAGTTCATTGGCAAATGCAATGTTGACCGCACGGAATGTATTTTCTACAACCTTGGTCATCTCGGCTGTTTTGATATCGGTCACTACGATCTCACCCTGGCAAAACGACGCATAGCACTGCTTGACCTTTTCACCGATTGCGGGATCATCCGCACCGATGGTACGATTGTTGTGAAGCAATTCATATACCATATTACCGGGAATAATACGTTCCGGCGCATGCACCAGATGAATATCTTCTCCGATTACAAAACCGTTTTCTTGTATGATCGGTCTGACAAATTTATCAATGGTACCGGGGGAAACAGTGGATTCAATAACAACAATAGCCCCTTTTCGGCACACCCTCATCACTTCTTTGACAGCAGCATTTACATAGCATGCGTCAATTTTTTTGGAAAACTTATCATACGGTGTGGGAACAGACACAATATACATATCTGTTTCCTGATATTGGGTTGTAAAGCGGATCCCTGCCTTCAATGCGTCATTAAACAGGTCTTCCAAGCCCTCTTCTTCAAAAGTAGTCTTGCCCGCATTTAAAGTGGTGACCAGTTCTTGGTTATAATCAGTTCCCACCACATCCACGCCATGGGATGCCATCATCAGCGCTGTGGGAAGTCCGATATATCCCAGTCCTATTACATTAACCATTGATCTTTTCTCCTTCATATACCTTGTAGTTCCTCTTGCTCTGACCGTAGAGTGTTTTTTCGATAACAAACAAGAATCGCTCGGTCAAAACCCGATAGTCAAATTCTTTGGCTGTTTCAATGCCATTTTCACCCATAGCGGCACGTTCTTCAGGAGCAAGACCTGCCAAATATTCGATCTTTTTGGCAAGTTCTTCGGCGGTATGCTCGACAAGCGTTATACCGCACTTTGCACGATCCACCAAATTATAATTCATCTGAACCGTTGAAATAATGGGAGTCCCGCTTGAAAGGTAATCAAACAGCTTATTCTGACTGCCGCCGTATTTCAAAGTTTTCGCCTGTTGGTAATTCAAAATATTGATATCCGCCTGCTTACATATATACGGAATATACAGCGAATCAACCTTGCCGTAAAAATGGCAATTGTTAAGCTGATTTTCCTTGCAGAACCGCTCAATAGATGCCTTTTCAGTGCCGTCTCCAAAAAACAAAAACTCGATATTTTGATTATCTTTTAAGATCTTCGCTGCATCAGCGATCATTTGCACACTATTTGCCTTGCGAATCGAGCCCACATATGCGCATTTTACTGTATCTGTATTGTGCAGGATCGGATCTTCAAAAATATGAGCTTCCCGTTTTGCCTCCAACGCAGAGAAATCCACGCCATTGTTGATATAATAACACTTATTAAGATCGATCTTCTTTTCCCAGCCCCGGTCCAAGATGTATTGTCTTTCACCCTCGGTAGTGAACACAATGGAAGATGCATGTTTATACATCCACTTTTCCATTTTATACATAATTTGAATCAAAGGATGATTTTTGGAAAATCCGTTATATTCAATAATAGACTCGGGCCAAAGATCTCTGATCTCCAACACACAAGGCACTTTTAGTTTTCTTGCCAGTTTGATCGCATAAAAAGCGGCAAAAATATCCGGAGAAGATGTATAAATCACATCCGGCTTTTCATGTAGCTTTTTCGGCAGTTTTTTTAATTTCCAAGCAAAGCTTAAAAAATTGAGCTTGCGCTTAAAAGAATTGCCCTCATAGGTGTTGCTGTTTAAAAACACAAATTCCTCGCCATCCACCTCTTTGATTGCCAAGAACTGCCCGGGGTCTTCGATCATGTTGATCTTTGTGTTATGTATTACGGACGAGGTTATGATTCGAATATCATATTCCGTATCCTTGGAATACTTTTTAAAATAATAGTGTCTGCACAAGCCACCTAAGGAAGGCGGCTGCGCATTATGATTAATGACCCAAATCTTCTTATTCATTATCTTACCCTATTATACTGTCGTTTCGCTTTGGCAGTTATTATCTCTATTTCCTTTCTTTTTCAAAACAACAACAAAAGTCTTTACAAAAATTTTAATATCCAGCCAAATAGAAGCATTTTTTACATACATCGCATCCAAAATAGCCTTGTTTTTATAGTAAACATCGTCTCTGCCTTCCACTTGCGCATATCCGGATATACCGGGCAGCGCCTCAAAAACACCCAATTGGCGCCGCATTTCGTTGCACTTCACCTCGGTCAACACCAATGGACGGTAGCCGATCACCGACATGGTTCCGACAAATACGCACCAAAGCTGGGGCAATTCATCCAAAGATAACTTACGCAATATTTTTCCCGCCTTGGTCAAATGCATTTCGGGATTCATCAAAACAGAGGTTGCGCAGTCGCTGGGTGCCGTTATCTTCATAGACCTGAATTTATAACACCAAAAAGTCTTTCCGTTTTTTCCCATGCGTTGCTGCTTAAAAATAACCGGGCCTTTTGAGTCACATTTCACCCAAATGGCAATTATCAGCATGGCAGGAGACAGCACAACCAAGCCTAAAAACGAAACAAGCAAATCCCAAAAACGCTTTGTGATCCGATATCCCCATCTTTTCTTTGCATTGGGAACAAAATTTTGAATATATTCTTGGTAAAATTCATCCGAATACTTCTTTTTGGGATCAAATGTCTGCGCATATATATCTTCGAAACGGCCGGCATCCCGTTTCGTATTATCTGCAGTCTTTTGCATAATCATTCCCTTTCTTTATATTAGAGAGAGGTTTAGATCGCGCGGAGCATATTCCTCTCCCATCATAAAGTACATCTGAATTATTATATCATATTTAAATAGAAATTACAAGTCCTTTTAATGTATTTTTACAACCACAAAACATATAATTCTAGGTAATATTTGACTGACTATTTGTATTTTATACCCATATTGCATAAAACAAAAAAGCCGACAGCCCTTTCCTGCTGTCAGCTCTATCTCATCACAAAATTCAATTGTATCTTAACGACCATGCTGTTTTTTCTTTTTTCTAACCGAAAAACCAAATGTCCCCAGCTTTTTTCCAAGCGCAAAATATTCACCGTGTGCATATGCCGCAAGATTGCATCGATCCAAACGCAGCTTTCCCTCCGTGTCGATCAGCGATTCGTCAACAGTAACACAGAGTATATCCGCAATAAACATATCGTGACTTCCAAGACTTATTTTATCGGTAACACGACATTCCAGGCTCAAAGGACTTTGTGCTATCGACGGTGCCTTTACCTTGCAAGATTCCTCGGGGGTCAGCCCGCAAAGGGTAAATTTATCCATTTTTCTGCCGCTGCGCACACCGCAAAAGTCCGCGCTGTGCACCAATTTTTCGGTGGTCAAATTGATCACAAATTCTCCGCTTGCTTCAATCAATTCATGGGAATACCGCTCAGGACGCACAGATATATATGTTTTGGGCGGCTTAGTATTGATAATTCCCGTCCAAGCAACCGTCATCACATTTGGTTTTTCCATACTGCCGCAAGACACCAGCGTCGGCGGCACGGGCGCCAATAAAGCGCCGCCTTTCCATTCTGTTTTACTCATCTTTTTCTTTTATGTCATTCCTCGCCACATAATAACGACAGGTCAGCCGTTTCACAAATATAGGATATCACATTCCTTGCGTATCTGTCAATCACTTTTTCAAGTTTTGTATTGTAAGACAGATCCTCATATATTTTTTCACTTTTTTTCTTTGCATTATTGAAATTATATGTAAAATCATGTATAATAGCATAGTGTGGATATAATTATAACCCAAAGGAGATATGGAATGCATACTAAACATGAAAAAAATTTGCACCGCTTTTGCATTATCGCGGTTGCGATCCTTATCTTTGCCTCAATTGTCGGCGCTATTTGGCATCTTTCCTTGTATTTGTTCAACGCCGACGCACTTGACAATCTGAATCATATGCATGCCGCCTCAGGCGATTCCCATTTAATTATATGGCTTTTTAAAAACAACGCTTTGACAAACGGCTTTGTCTTTTTGGGCATCGGTGTATTTTTATTGGCGGCAGCCATTGCCGTACTGACAGGGCTGCCCAAAGGTATCTGCTCTCAAACTGTTTTACCGGAACGAAGAGGCGCTCTGCAGATCATCCGCATTTTCACAGGGTTTACCCTTTTGGCTATTCCCATCATCTATGCCGTTTACAGTTTCTACGGTTTCAGCTTAGGCAAATTTCAAGGGAATATGAACCTTGCAGCAATGTTGCTCGCCGTTCCTGCCTGTCTGTATTTCCTTTTCCCGGGCATCACCGACAGATTCAGTGAGTTCTTGCAGACACTGTTTGGTATTTGCTTCATCGGATTCACTATTTTTTCCTTAATCGTGACCCATGTATACATGTTTGAAGGACTCACTTCCCCACTGCGCACCACAAATCTGCTTTCACTGGTCGCAATGATGCTGTTCATACTTTACGAAGTCCGCTTTCTTGCCGCCAAGCCCCTGCCCAATCTCTATATCGCATGCGCAGGACTGGCACTGTACTTCTGCGCACTAAACGGTCTGCCCCGCTTGGTGCTTACCATGATCGGAGAAATGCAAGTATCGGTTCAAACAATGTATGCATGCCTGGAAATATTCATTGCCATCTACGCAACATGCCGACTGATATTGTTCCTCTCCGAATGGAACTACACCCTGCGCAAAGACCCTGAAACAGATGAACTGCCTGACACTGTAAATTTAGATGTTCCCGTAGCAGGAGAAGAAACCATCGAACCCGACTATACCGAAGACAGCGAGATCGAATCTCCCATTCTGGAAGCCGCCATTGACCTTGCACTGTTTGACCGCGCTTTTGCCGGCATGTCTTCCGCCAATGACGAAGCTCTTGACAACATTTCCAAAGACATTTCCGATGCAGAAACATCAGAAACCGATCCCTTGGAAACCTTGATCGAAGAAAATGACGCAGAGAACGAATCAAACGATCTTGACAAGACCGATCCGTTGGAAGAACTGATGAACAGCACCGAGGATGATCCTGTGCAAAAGCCAACAGAAGAAACAGATCCGCTCAGCGAGCTCATGGAAGAAGCAGATTCCACCGCCGACGCATTGGAGCAAGAAACCCAAACCGCCGACGACCGATTTGCCGAAATATCCGATGAACTCTTTGGAAGCAAGGAGGAGGAATTGTAATGGAAGAAACCAAACGCATTGCCAGTTTTGAAGTTGACCACCGTTTTATCACTCCCGGCATCTACCTTTCCCGCATCGATGGCGATATTACCACCTTAGATCTGCGCTTTTGCCGCCCCAATCAAGGCAGCTATCTTGACAATGTGACCATGCACACCGTCGAACACCTTTTTGCGACCTATGTACGCAACAGTGTAATCGGGCCTGAGGTCATCTACTTTGGTCCGATGGGATGCCGCACCGGTTTCTATCTTCTGGTACGGAACTGCGACTTGACCACGATCGGAAGCTTGATCGTCTCAATTTTGGAAAAGATCATGCAGCATACCGGAAAAGTATTCGGCGCTTCGGAAATCGAATGCGGAAACTATCAGGAATTGGATCTCTCTGCCGCACAAAAAGCAACTGCACAATACCTGGAAATTTTAAGATCCAAAGATCTGTCCGATTTTTCTTATCCCACCAAATAACAAAAAGGCATGGTACATCCATGTCTTTTTTTAAGGAGACACTCACAATGACAAACTATATATCCAAAGAAATACCGCTGTGGGAAGACCAAGACTTCCCCACCGTAACCGCATACCTCCCCACACAGAAGACGCAAAACTGCGCAATCGTAATTCTTCCGGGCGGTGCTTACTGTTTTCGTGCAGAACACGAAGGAAAGGGCTATGCGGAGTTTTTTGCCGCACATGGCATTGTGTCCTTTGTGGTCAATTACCGTTGCAAAGAGGATAAATTCCCATTACCGCTTTTAGATGCGCGCCGTGCGATCCAATTAGTAAGATATCATGCCCAAACATATCACATCGATCCCTGTAAGATCGCCATTATGGGCTCCTCTGCCGGCGGACACCTTGCCGCACTGACATCGGTTTACGACAAGCCCATTTCCTCAGAACATCCGGACGCAATGGATAGTATCTCATTCAAACCAAATGCGCAGATCCTCTGTTACCCGGTTATCAAATTACTGGGCAAAGGAATTACCCACTTTGATTCAGGACGCAACCTTTTGGGAGAAAATCACGCATTACTGGCAGAAGAACTCAGCCCCGATCTAATCGCCGCCTCAAACGCGCCGCAGGCATTCATTTGGCACACATTTGAAGACAGTGCTGTGAATGTGATCAACAGCATTGATTATACCAGGCGTTTGAAAGAATGCGGGGTATCAACCGAGCTGCATATATTCCCCAAAGGACACCACGGTCTTGGACTGGCAGAGGGAGAAGATGATGTCAGCCGCTATGTTTCCAAATGGAAAGATCTATTGATAGACTGGCTATATATGATTGATTTTTGCCGCTAACATCCAAAAACGAGAGGTTCTGGGAAGACCTCTCGTTGTTTATTTATAATAGCCGCTGTTGCAATTCTTTCCCACAATTGTTGGTGCTTCTCAATTTCCATAAGCTTTCAAAACAAGCAAATAAATCGATCTTTTCTCCGAGGGCACTTTGCCCTCGGCGTTTTTTATATAACAAAACCACGCGATCGTTGAAATTTCAGTAGTCGCGTGGTTCCAAGCGGTTAATCAATGGAAAAATATTCTCTAATTCAATTCATATGTATCAAAGAGCAAGCAGCAAAGCTATCGCAACAAGAAAGCATGTAATAAAGGTTGCTGCAAGCATTGCAACCCAAATCCCGAGTTTCACCCCTACCTTCTTTTGCGCTTTCATCATTATCAAATTCAAGAATGCCATTGCACCGCTGATACCGCCCCCGATTGCGCCACCCACCACGGGCAGAATGGAACAAAGTGTCACCGAATTACCCCACACCATGATCAATACAAAGATTAGGATCGAACATACCAATTCATACCACTTTGCAGATGGGGTCAGTTCCACTACCGTATCATCCACATAAAGCTTTGCGCTCGTAGCAAAACTGCCCTTTACATAAACAAGCTTGTTTTGACCGCCGCAGTTCCAAACAAAGGTGTTCTTTTGTTGCTTTACCAATTTTACACCGTCAATGGTCAATTCCTTTTTTCCGGACCAAAAACTTTCCTCATAAACGATCTGACCGATTTTTTCATGCTGTACTGTTTCTTTCATCATGCTCTCCTATTATTTTAAATTAAATATTTTGATAAAAGTCATTTTAATCCCCCACAATATACCACATTGGGATGTTTTATATTATACCACTATGGGATAATAATGTCAAGGGGGATATTTGCATGAGATTAAAAGAAATTAGAAAAAGCAAGGGAATTTCCCAGCTCAAATTGGCAATGGATCTAAACACCAATCAAAATACCATAAGCCGTTATGAAAATGGTGAGCGAGAGCCGGGAATTAACGAACTGATAAAAATCGCTGACTATTTTAATATTTCGATTGATTATTTACTGGAAAGAACCGATAATCCCCGGATACAAAAATAGGATGCAAAACTGATGTCAGGCTGAGCAAACTGCTTTTTAAGTAGTTGCTCAGCCTTTTGCTCCCCAAAACTCCGTCATATCCGCATCATTGACATATAACTATTTATGCATTCTATCGGCATACCATTTATCATACATTTTAGGACGAATTATGAACTCATAAATAATAAATATACCATAAATCAAAACAAATGCTAACACAATATCAATCAGATATATGGGCGAGATCAAGATTGCCGAAGGTAGGTATTTATACAACAAAACCAGCAATAACGATACAGTATAGATGATCACATCAGTTTTGATTATTTTGGCGGTACGAAAGTATATACCAAGCTCTTTCCTATTATAATTTTTATCTTGAAAATAGGAATAGAAATTTCGGCGTTCTTCTCCGCTATCGCGCATAGACCAATAAAACGGTAAAACGGATACTATACCAACCAAAAGATTGGCAATGCAAACCGCTGCAATCGGTGCAATAGTGCTTTCACTGCCAAAAATAGCGTAAGAAACGGTCATAATAAGGGGAAACACCCAGTTATTGAAGAGAAGAAACCCCAATAGCAACGTCGCTATAATGAGAATTGTTTGTTTAAATTTACTGTTTTGCATAAGATCCCTCCGAAGTTATTTTAGCTGTCGGCATACCGCAATTCAAGCAATGATCCATATCTTGCGGCAAAGTTGCCCCACACTTGAAGCAAACTGCTTGTTCACACAGTGTCCAGTTTACGGGGTAATCGATCCCACTGATCTTCATTACGGTATCTCCCACGTGGTAAACGCAGTTGTAGCGTTGCTTGAGTTTAAAGATCACACTTCTCTCATTTTCGATCTTTACCGTACAGACAATATAGGTAACGGTATGATAATTGGTATACCGTGTATCCGCTCCGCTTTTGTATTTTTGCTCGCGGATATCCTCACACTCAATCGAAATTATTTCACCGATCCATTGTCTACTGAAATACAACCATGGCTTTAAGACTACAAACGGAAGCGCCAAGCCAAAAATGAGAATAACCCATTTCATCGAATACAGACTTGAAGTGCCAAGAAGTACAACTGCGGCAATTGCGGCTTCCAACAGTATTGTTTTCAAAGCCAATATCATCCATCGTCGATTGCGATAGGAAATTACATTTGGATTCATACGCCTAAATTGAAGGTAATTTCTTTTATATGATCTGATACCTTATCACCTCTTTACGCAATTCTAACACGTTAGTTCAACCTATGTTCATGATATCATAGTCATTGAATTTTGTCAATAATATAGTAAAAATTCACTCTGTTTTATTATATTCAATAGCCATCTTATCATGTTTGCCAAAAAACAGCTTTATAGAAATGCTGTATTAAATATATACGTATCAAAAAGAGTCCTTCTCATAAATGAAAAGGACTGAGCCCGGTTCAGTACCGAGCTCATTCGCAAACAACTTAATATTTAATTTTGTCTAAACTTTTGGGGTTCACTTTTGGAATACCGCGTTTTGTTTCATTGCATTATCGAAAACTGTTCAACTGCCAAACGATCATTTCAAAATACTTTGGATTAATGCTATATAACACGGACCGTCCCTGATTACGAGCAGTGATCATGTTTTCTTTCAACATCATCGTGAGATGATAGTATGCCGTAGAGCCTGTAAAATTCAATTGTCTTTCTAAATCTTTGCTGGTTATTTCTTTTTGTTCACACATAAATCTTAAAATATCGATTCTGTTTTGCTCAGAAAAAATTTCTCCAAAAGCTTTTAAATCCGGCATTTCCGAATTGTGACTATAAAAAGACAATGCACTTTCATAATCATATCCAATGATAATTGTATCAATCAAGCAATCCCCATGAGCCCAAATACAATTTTTGTTTAACAGACATACACTTAAACAAACAAATTGCTGTTCCTTAGGCAGGGTGATATTCAAATGAATACATATATTCCGAAGAATCGCTTCGGATGTCATAAAATTGTTTTGTATATCGAGAATTGTACGATAATTATCTTTATAATACTTTTCAAGAATGACTTCCTTTGCCATTAATTCATAAATTAACTTTTGTATATGATGCTGGGGATTTACAAAAAATGAATACAATTTTCTTTTTATCAGTTCAGTATATTCAGAATTATCTATAAGCTGAGATAATTTCTCTAACGATCCCCTGTATAAACCAACTTCCTTTTCAATATCAGGAAAATAAAACACAATGATTCTATTCATGAGTTCATTATGATCCATTAATTCTTGCAATAAAAAATCAAAACTATACTTAGTAGACATAATATCTGCATATCCGGAAAAATAGCAAGTTGTCATAAAACACCTGCCGTTGGGTTTCAAGAAAAAAAAGATCCGCAATTCTTCGGGAATATCGGCAAACTCCTTTTCCAAGCTTACAATATGTTTTTTATCTTCATCCATTTTATTATATAAAGGATCAGAGTTTAAATGATGTGTCCGGTTGAAATGCAAACTAAATACATACAACAAGTCAGCAATGTAGCCGGGTTCCTGCACAAACTTGATATTCATAATACCACAACCTTTTTCCTCTCATGCTTTCATATATTATTCCCAATCCATTTTTGAAAACAAGTTAAATCTCTACATAGTATACAACATTCACTTTTGTTTGTAAATAGGGAATATGGTATTTTGTCGGTTTAATTGCAAGAACTTTTTTGAATAAAGACGACATTGACATAATACCTTGATTATGATACAATATAATCGGATGAACGCAAAGGATGCAGAATCCAAATATAATGATGAAAGGAAAACAAAACTATGAAAAAGATTTTAGCACTTTTGATGACTCTGTTCTTCCTGAGTAGCATGCTGGTTTCCTGCGATAACACGCAAAAAATTCTTAAGAAGGCAAACGCCGCCTTACAGGAAGCCCCCTATGCCATGACTTTAAAGATAAGTTGCGAGTGTGACAACAAAGAGTACAATAAGATCTTCTCCTCCATGGATATGAGAATTCCCATAACTGTAGACGGTAAGAATATTTCCATGGATCTAAAAATCAATGTCAATGGTTATAGAGCAATCGCCAAGGTGATCGTGGCAGATATGGTTGTGTATAATAAAGTAGAGACAATTAGTCAAACCGTCAAAATGAAGGCGGACATGAACGATGAGCAATATCAGGAGTTTATGGAAAAGAATAACGCCGAAATGATGCTAAGTCCGAAGGATTTCGGCGAGCTGACTGTAGAAACCAAGGATGGAAAAGAATACATTGCTTGCGATAAGGTCAGCGAAGAAGGTCTCGAAGAATTGAATGACATGATAGCAGAGATCCTAAAGTCACTCGACGGCGAAGCTACCGTCAGTGATGTTGCCTACGGCGTGACTCTAAACGACGGTAAATATGAGTCCATGGAAATGACCTGTGTCTATTCCGTGACCGTCGGCGGCGAGACCTGCAACGTGACCTACCATCTGAGTGCAGAATTCACTTATGGAAATATCCCAAAGGTTTACACCCCTGAAGATGCCTCTTCGTATCAGGAAATCAGCTTCGACGAACTGATGGGCTGATCCATCACAAGAAATCCATCTAGGTGGCACACCTGCTCTTCACGGGTGTGCCATTATATTTTCTTTGCGTATGATACAGATCTGGGGAAGGCAACACGGCATATTATCAATATCTCCACACAAACCGATACCGACGGCAAGATAACATTAATCATCCAGATAATCTTTTAATCTTTTCCTTCGATCCAGAACCACCTTAGGTCTGTTGGGCCGCGGGAGTCTCCTTATACCAAGTCGCCTACACGCCTCGATGATTTGGCAACCATATTCTTCCGGAAGTGAAATGTCATCCATATTGAATTTCGGGTTATTTTTTCGAGCAGTTTCTACAAGCTCTTCAAAAAACTTTTCCTTTGCCGCACAATAATCATGAATGATTTTTTCAATAATTGAATAAGCCTGTTCGTTTTCTTCGCTCGAAGAAAACCGGGAATCTCTGTAATTCATATAATGTCTTACGAAATTCTTTTCATCATCGGTTAAATTTGGATTGCTCATTACCACATTATCTATAATGCCCGAGAGCAATGTTTCAGGAATTCCATACTGTTTGGCAAACATCGTGTTGGTATATAAAAACTTCACAGTTCCCTTAGTTAAGCCATTCACTCTATCACACAAATACTTTTTTTCGTACTCAGAAAAACAATAATACTGAATATTGTTCTGCAAATTTATAACTGCAGAATTAATTTGTTCAAATGTAAAGTGATACTCTTCCATCAATTGTTGTTTTGTTACACCGTTTACCAAGCTTAATAGTATGCTCTCATTCGGATCAAGTAAATGCATTCTTTTGATTGCCCGGCGCAAGGCGTGGTCTATTTGTTCTTCAGTTACAGAGGGATACACTACCCGGAGTTCAGCCACCTCTAAAGATTCACGGTACGTTTGCATTCGCATAAGAAAGATTTCGAATTCAGATTCCGTAACTCCCGCAATTTCCAGATTCCTCGTTAATAAAACTTTATTCTCTGCCATTTGTTGACTTCGATAATACATGTAATAGCGAGGAGGTGTTGAATCCAAAACATAAATCACATTGCGCTCATATTTACCTTCCGTTAAAATATATCGATCTGATTTTGAAAAACTCTCCAAATTCAACAATTTAATTGTCACTAGCATTCCTCCTTTAAGTTTTTATTGTGTATGGTAACAAACTCTCTCTGTTTCACTATTAAATACTGATTTTGAAGCTTTCGCCGGAAAACCATACGGTAACATTTCCGCTTTTTACACGCAATCCGTGCTCGCCGTCGCTCATGAGACCAACGTCCTCAATACTCTGTGCCTGTTGCACTCTTTCTTTTATGAATGCAATCACGTTCACTTCTTTGCCAAGATCATATTTCTTTCGTATTTTCTTTTCGGTAGATCCGCTTTCAAAATGCCACTTATCAATATTGTTTAAAATATCCTCTTTCAAAGTATTCTCAAAAGATTCTTCGTTTGCAAAAAAGGCAAGCATTTCGCTTGCTGCATCATAGTTCCGATAAGGAACGTAAATTCTGTATCCGCCAAGGGAAAGCCCCAGCGCACTTCTCACGCCGTTTCCCACAGGTGTCGACACACAATCAATACCTTCGTTCTTTAAAGATTCTATAAACATTTTTGAAAAAAACTCTTCGGCTTCTGTCACAAAACAAAAGTCGTCCTCTTTCACAGTTCTTAGGTTATGAGCACCGCAAACAAGGCAATGTGTACCCTCAGACAGCACACTGCATTTATCACAATAATACATTTTTCCCTCCTGGCAGATCAGTTTTCTATATTATAGCACAGTCCGCGTGCTTTTTCAATAACAAAGTTGATCCTCACAAGAATGCCAATTCTGCTCCTTTGCCCCCCTTGCCCAACTTGAACCAACGACAAGAGCTACCAAACCTCAGTTTACTATAAAAAAATTTAAAGCTTCATTGTATCGACTCTTGCGGTGCCCGAAATTTCTTTGCCTTATGGCAGAAATTCCGACCGCTGCGACCTCATCGCCTTGCTTCTTCCGCCACCGGCGGCGCTTCGGCTCTTCGCCTACCGACTTCGCTTAGCTCATTCTGAAGCAGCTGACTGTCGGTCAAGAATCATTGGTTTAAATCTCGAAGAGATGAGCCAAAACAAAAAGGAGTCCGTTTGGACTCCTTTTGTTTTGGCTCCCCTTGTTGGACTTGAACCAACGACTCCCTGATTAACAGTCAGGTGCTCTACCGACTGAGCTAAAGAGGAATAAATGAAAGGGAAACAGTCATGTTTCCCTTTGTGTTGGCATTGAACTATCTTCCCGGGCCGTCGCCAGCCGAGTATTTTCGCCACTGCAGAGCTTAACTTCCGTGTTCGGAATGGGTACGGGTGGACCCTCTGCGTTTTTAACACCAACTTCTATGTCAGCACTGAACTATCTTCCCGGGCCGTCGCCAGCCGAGTATTTTCGCCACTGCAGAGCTTAACTTCTGTGTTCGGAATGGGTACAGGTGGACCCTCTGCGTTTTTAGCACTGACTTTTGGTGCACCTTCAGGGATTCGAACCCGGGACCCACTGATTAAGAGTCAGTTG
>SVRY01000031.1 GCA_015064585.1 Oscillospiraceae bacterium | reverse complement strand
TTTTGTTGTCTGTTTACAAAATCTTAACAAATAAAGAAAATATATATGCTAGAATGAAATGGGAGATACTTCCGTTTTGTTTGGCAATAGGAGGTATTTCCGTGACTGTGCGAAAAAATGAAACAAAATTGGTTGTTATTCCTATTCTAAAACGCAGCTTTGCCCAAACGGTATCGACCAAAGGGAGCCGTTTGGGGATATTCTGCCCGAACAATAAAATGTATGGGATTAGGAAAGGAACACCAAAAGAAAATTCAATTTAAATTGACAGCATTTTTGCTGATATTCTCGGTCCTGTTATCGATCATCTGTATGCCGATTGCGGCAGAAAATGCAGATCCGGCGGCAAGCGATGTCGGTACCGATGCATCCTTGAGCGATCCTTTCGCTTTGAACCCGGAGCCCATTGAAACCGAAGATCAGATCTTTGAACGGCTCACAGCCGACAGCCTGCTGTTAAATTATATTGATGAAACAACTTTTCGTGCGGCAGGACATATAAACCGTCTGCCCGAAGAGGAAGACCTGAGTTCCTATGTGTTTGAAAACGAAGACGGTACGCGTACCGCTTATATTTTAAATGAACCTGTGAAGTATATCGACAGTACAGGGGCAGTGCGTGAAAAGGATCTGACCCTTTCCCCTGGGCAGATGGGAAATGCAAGTGTGATGGCAACCGGGGTAAATACCGAAGCATATACTATTACTGCCACTAACACCCCCATGACCTTCCCGGGGGAGCTGACCCACGGTGTACACTTTACCTACGGTGACTATACCATCACCCTGCGCCCCGAAACGGTGAATCCATCTACCAAGGCTTTGCAGGCAGAAGGCAAGGTACTGTATCGGAATGCCTTTGGCAGTACTGCCCATCTCATGTATACCCCGCAGCTAAACGGACTCAAAGAAGATATCGTATTGACAAGATACAGCACGCAAAACAGCTTTACCTTTATCTTAAATACCGACGGACTGATCCCCGCGTCCGATGCCGGCGGCTGTTATCTGTATGACGGTACAGACGAAGAGGCAAAGCTGCGCCTAGGGCAGGTCATTTCCTACGATGCAAACGGTGATTTTTCCATTGGAGAAATGACCGTCACCCACCAAAGCGGCAATACCTACCAAGTGACCCTCACCGTCGATCCCGACTTCTTGGCAAATGCATTTTATCCCGTGACGGTGGATCCGACCATATGGGAAGACTCCGACGGAACGCTGTTTAAAGAAGCCACTATTTATAACTCCAACCAAAATTGGAACTACAACGGAAATGATTTATACGTTGGATTTGTGACAACTCAGTCCGGAAATAAGCCCAATATTATCGCTACAGATGCAGACGGAAATCCCTATATATCGGGAGCGGTAATATCAACTTATTTTAATCAGACAACAAGATCTGTAATCTGTCCGATCGGACTACAGTATAATTCTTTGTTTTACGAAATTCCCATTGACAGAATTGTTTCGGCAAATATGTATTTATACAGTACGGATAATAATTGGTTAGACATGGAATTGTATAGGACAACTAACCATACATGGAACGAGGACACCGTGATTTGGGATGCATTAAAGCCAATGACTTTGGTTTCCGGAACCGACACAACTGTTTACGGTGCCGGTATGCACGCTTTTGATATAACGAGTTTTGTGAAAATGTGGTTCAGCGGTGTATGGTCATTGGAAGAAGGGATCGTTCTTGCCGCAGCCAATGAACCGACAAACGGCAACAGCAAGCAATTTCTTGTAGAAGGAACAGCGAATATGCCGTATATAAGCATTACGTATTATTCATATGTTTCCGTTCTTTATGATGAAAGCCGTTATGTACAGATCGGCTCCCAAGATTATCAATTGACAGCGCATATCAGACCGAGTGATATGGAGAATGACATTTCCGGCTGGTCATGGTCAACCTCTAATTCTACCATTGCCACGGTAAGCGGCAATGGTGTCGTAACAGCGATTTCGGAAGGAACGGTTACCATTACCGCATCGACTATGCTGGACGGTGCGTATATTTCCGGTTCCGCTACACTGTATGTTGTGCCTGTTTTGCCGGAGACGTACTATATACAAAATCTCGTATCGAACCGATATATAACCCCCAATACAGGTGCTCCAATAAATATATCAAATCATGTTGAACAATGGACGCTGGATTATGATAAAAAACAAGCATGGGAATTAAGTTATAATGGTAATGGATATTATAAAATAAAGAATTTAATAAATAATACCTATTTGACATCTCCAACAAGTTCGTCTAGTGGTGAAAAAATAACTGCTGAAACGGAATTGACTAATGAGGTAGATCGTCAATTTTGGGATATCATATCGCAATCAGATGGTACATTTCAGATAAGAGCAAAAAATAGATATAGTTATGTTCTATCATCAAATTCAGCGAATGCTATTAACGGAGGAAACATTGTACAAAACCCTGCCTCTAATGGAGATGTAACAAAATGGAAAATTATTGCATGGTCAACAATTAATGCCGACGCTTATTTGCCATGGGGAGTTGCTTCTCCAGAAATAACAATTCTTTTAGCGAATGATACTGCTAAAAATAATACATGGCAACCGATTATTCAAGCAGCTTCAAATGCGTGGAACAATTCTGGGGCGGGAGTAACAATACAGTTAAAAACCTCGGGAGTATCAGATCATGAAATTTATGTTAGTTCGGTAGAAGAAACTTGGTTTGGATGTACATATCCGGATTTGATAAATAGCAGTGGTGATGTGCTAAAAAGTCGTATTGTACTGAACACCAACAGGCTGAATACCGATATTGCGCAGAGTACAACGGTTCATGAACTGGGACATTTACTTCATTTGAAGGATAATCCTTCAATGACCGATGATACAATCATGAACTATGGTCGAGATCGTAGTACAATGCTTGTTCCGCAATTATATGATGTTTGTAATGTAAAGATTTTCTATGAATAAGGGGAGTGGAATTATGAAGAAGATAATTATTATTTTGTTTTGTATTTTATTTTGCATTTCATTTACATCCTGTTCCAATGAAATAGAAGATACTTCAATCGAGGAGAATGATGCAATCAGACTGCCCGAAGGACCGTATGTGCGTAGAAGTGCAGAGTGGAGTATTTACTCTGATGCAGCTGACTTGGTCAATGAATCTGATTTGGTTTTTATTGGAAAGGTAACAAATATCGAATTTCAAGTGTTGGATATGACGAATGCGCTACCTGTATCCGAAACAACCGAAGATTTTGCTAAAGAATTATATACAATTTATACAGTTGAAATATTTTCTGCATATAAAGGTGACACAAATAACATTTCGAAGGTACGCGTAATGGGCGGCATGGTAGATTATAATGTTGAGGAACAATTGTCGGTTATGGAAATAGGACAAACGTATAATAGAGAACTGGGGATCCCTATTTGGGATTATTATCAAAAAATTCAATGTGCTATTGGTAACTCATATTTGTTTGTTCTGAAACAATTTGATACGGGATACCCCACTATTATCAATCTAGAGCAGGCAATTTTTGATCTTGCGGATCCAATGAAAAAAAGAACGATCGGAAATAATACCAGGGCATACTATTCGGGAACAATTGATGAATATAACAATCCGTTGATTTCTGTGAATGACATTATTGAAGAATTTGGTTCCGAAAAATTACACGCTTTTAATAAAGATTTTGAGAACGGCGTTTTTCAACAAGCAAAACAGTAAAAATGAAACCTTCTCGGAAGACCCCGAAATTATCCGCCGATTGACCAATACTAAGACCTATATGGACGCCATCAAAGAACTGATGGATCCCGCAAACGCACTTCCAAAAGCCGAATAAGTATATCAAATCCCCGAGGCGCTCCTTTGGGGAAGATGAACACGTTTTAATAAAAACCGGCTGTTGATTACCTTCGGGTAATCGACAGCCGGTTTGACTTTATATGGATTCCTTCTTATATTTTGTGATAGGCTGTGTTGACAGCCTGCTCGGTGGTGGCAATATACAGTGAATTATCTTTGGTTCCTACGATAAGAATACTGTCAAGTGCGTTTCCCAAGTCTTTCATTGCTGCTTGGTAGTCCTGCAGAGCGGAATCGGCCTCGTTCTTTGTTTCGTAAAGATAAATGGTAATGCTGTCTAGCTCCTTTTTCCCGATGATCGTTTGCTTAGCATTTGTTTTGAAAAATTCCGAATCGCTTTTGTCGGAAATGCTGACCGTATAACCTTCATTTTCCAGATTTTGTTTGATGCGGTCGGTCATGGAACCGCATGCGCAAAGGGAGAACAACAGAATGGCAAGAAGGAATATGAGCGATATTTTTTTCAGTGAATACATATTTTAAAACCGTCTTGTTTTGTATATACCGATTACAGTGAATAGAATGGACAGCGCGATCACGACGTAACCTGCCACATCAAACAGGGCATTGACTGCCGTACCGGGCCCGATGATGAGAAGCAGGATGCCGATAATGATACGGGGCAGTTCAATGCGAAAATGAGCCGATTTGTTTCTTGCCAAAAGAATGCGAAGCAGGGGCAGAATGATGAGATAGATACCGAGAATATAGAAAAGCAGAGAGTTATGCCAAAAGATCATGACAATACCCGCTAAAATGGGAAATAAAGAAGAAATAATGCCGCCTATCTGTCCGGAGGTCAGCGAATAAATAAAGGCAGGCAGGTTGGCGATCAAAATGAATACGCCGATAATAATAAAGAGAAGGGATAGGATCTTTGAAAAGTCAATGATCAAAAGCAAAACTCCCAGCAAAACGCCGAGAATGCCGCAGGTCAGAAGAAAGGGTAGCGTGTTATTATTTCTGTACATAAAGATTACCTCCTGTGTTTATAAGTATATTATAACAAATTTCATGGATTTGTCAATGGATTCTTGACAATCCTTCAAAGGTGGTGTATAATACCTTTTAAATTGTGTCGGGAGGGGTGTGTATGGAATATCGTCCGCTGGCGGACAGAATGCGGCCGCAAAAACTGGATCAGATCGCAGGGCAGCGGCATCTGGTGGCAAGGGACGGCATATTGACAAAGGCACTTTCCCGCGCGTATTTATCCAACATGGTGTTTTACGGCCCTCCCGGTACCGGTAAAACAAGCTGTGCCAATATTGTGGCTTCCATTGCCGATATGCGGCTGTATAAACTGAATGCTACCACTGCCTCCACAGCGGATGTGCGGCAGGTTTTGCAGGAAGCGGACGGTGTACTGTCGGGCGGGGGGATGCTACTGTATATTGACGAAATTCAGTATTTCAACAAAAAGCAACAGCAGACCTTGCTTGAGTATCTGGAAAACGGAAAGATCACCATGATCGCTTCTACCACCGAAAATCCTTACCTATATATTTACAACGCGATCCTTTCCCGCTCGATGGTGTTTGAATTCAAGCCTGTTGCGCCCCAAGAGATCCTGCCTGTTTTGCGGCGTGGACTTTGTGCGCTCAATGAAGAAGGCAGAGCGGGGCAGATCTCTGCTTCGGAAGAGGTGCTTTTCAAGATTGCATCAGCCGCGGGAGGAGATGTCAGACGTGCTCTGAATATATTGGAGAGTTCTTACTATTTGTCGGACGGTAATATCAGCGCCGAAACAGTGGCACAGATGACCCCCAGAGTGATGGGAAGCTTTGATAAGGACGGTACGGTGCATTACGACCTGCTATCCTGTTTGCAAAAATCCGTGCGCGGTTCCGATCCCGATGCGGCAGTATTCTATCTTGCCCGTATTTTGGAAGGGGGAGATCTGCAAGGGGCTTGCCGCCGCTTGCAGGTAATGGCAAGCGAGGATGTGGGATTGGCATATCCCATGGCGATTACTGTGGTCATGTCTTTGATAGAAAGCGCCATGAAGCTGGGAATGCCGGAGGCCAGGATTCCACTTGCAGAAGCGGCAATTTTCCTTGCCACCTGTCCTAAATCCAACAGCGCATATATGGCGTATGACAAGGCGCTTGCAGACATCGAAAAGGGAAAAGGGCTTTCGATCCCGCCCCATCTGCGCCCGGTGAATGAGTTTGCGGGATATCTCTACCCGCACGATTACCCCAACCACTATGTTTCCCAGCAGTATCTGCCGGATGATGTGAAGGGGAATACCTATTATCGGTATGGAGAAAACAAGACCGAACAGGCGGCAAAAAAGTACTGGGAGCTGATCCGTTCGGAGACCGCCGCAAAAGAATGAATTTATTCAAAAATTTATGAATAAAAATTCAAAAACCCCTTGACAAATCCAAAAGCGGTGCTATAATAGGTGCATATTTATTCTAATATTGATGTAAAAAAGGAGAATCATCATGAAACATACAAATATTAAAAAAGTCGTTCTTGCTTATTCGGGAGGTCTTGATACCTCCATCATTATTCCGTGGCTGAAGGAAAATTACGATAACTGCGAAGTAATCGCTGTTTCGGGTAATGTAGGTCAGGGAACCGAATTGGACGGACTGGAAGAAAAGGCAATTAAGACCGGCGCTTCCAAGCTGTATATTGAAGATCTGCAGGAAGAATTCATCACAGACTACATTTACCCCACGATGCAGGCAGGCGCAAAGTATGAAGGTCAGTACCTTCTGGGTACAGCATTTGCCCGTCCCATTATCGCTAAGCGTATTGTAGAGATCGCTTTGGCTGAAGGCGCTGACGCAATTTGCCACGGCTGTACCGGTAAGGGTAACGACCAGGTTCGTTTTGAGCTCGCAATCAAGGCATTTGCTCCTCAGCTTAAAATCATTGCTCCTTGGCGTGAATGGGATATCAAGAGCCGCGACGAAGAAATCGACTATGCGGAAGCACACAATATTCCTCTCAAGATCAGCCGTGAAACCAACTATTCCAAGGATAAGAATCTTTGGCACCTGTCTCACGAAGGTCTGGAATTGGAAGATCCCTCCATTCAGCCCAATTACGATAAGCCCGGTTTCTTGGAATTGGGTGTATCCCCCAAGGCAGCACCTGATCAGTCCACTTATTTGACCATTCACTTTGAAAAAGGTGTTCCCACCTCCATTGACGGTGAAGAACTGGATCCCGTTTCTCTCATTGGCAAGCTGAACAAGCTGGGCGGCGAGAACGGTATTGGTCTTGCTGACATTGTGGAAAACCGTTTGGTTGGCATGAAGAGCCGCGGTGTGTATGAAACTCCCGGCGGAACCATTCTGTATAAGGCGCATGAACTGTTGGAAACCCTTTGTCTGGACCGCGAAACCATGCACTATAAAGAACTGATCGGCGCAAAGTTTGCCGATGTTGTATACTTTGGTCAGTGGTATACTCCTCTGCGTGAAGCACTTTCCGCTTTCGTAACTTCTACCCAGACCTATGTTACCGGCGATGTCAAGCTGGAACTGTACAAGGGCAATATTATCCCCGCAGGTATTACTTCTCCTTATTCTTTGTATGACGAAGATATCGCTACCTTCGCAGAGGATGAAGTGTATGATCAGAAGGATTCCGAAGGCTTTATCAATCTCTTCGGTCTGCCCCTTACCGTGCAGGCAGGCATGAAGAAAAAGAACGGAATTCAGTAATTTCAAAATAAAATGCCAGTGGGGAAAGTCCGAATACGGGCTTTCCCCAGGCTATTGATGTAAGATTTTTTGTAAGAACCGCAATTCGGGATAACTTTATCTAAGTACTTTATTAAATTTTCAAGATCGGAGAGCTGTTATTTAACAGCAACTATGTACAATGCAACTGTGGCAAGGAAGATTTGAATCCCCGTTGGATGCACAGGTAAACGATTTCAATGCATCCATCCGTATTGACAAGCGGATGGTGGAAGAAGATATAGGCGGCTCGATCGCTCATGCGACCATGCTTGGTAAGTGCGGCATTATTTCCATGCAGGATAGCGAGCTGATTGTTAAGACCCTTTCGGAAATGGCACAGGAAATTCAAAACGGAACGCTGGCAATCGATGAAAGCGCAGAGGATATTCATACCTTTTGTGAAGCAGAACTGACCCGCCGCATCGGGGATGTTGGCAAGCGTTTGCATACCGCGCGTAGCCGTAATGACCAAGTGGCGGTGGATTTCCGTTTGTATACCAGAAAACGCATCGACGAGATTGCAGACAATCTGCGTCAGTTGGTGCAAGTGATCATTCAGCGCGCTGAGGATAGCGCAGAAATGATCATGCCGGGCTATACACATCTGCAAAGAGCGCAACCCATCACCATGGGGCATCAGCTGATGGCATATGCAGAAATGTTCTTAAGAGATCTATCCCGCTTGGAAGACTGCAAAAAGCGTTTGAATGTTTCTCCTTTGGGTTCCTGTGCGCTGGCGGGAACTACCTATCCCACTGACCGCTTTATGACCGCAGGAATGCTCGGCTTTGCTTCTCCCTGTGCTAACAGCATTGACGGTGTTTCCGACCGCGATTTTGCCATTGAATGCGCTTCGGATATTGCCATGATCATGATGCATCTGTCGCGTTTTTCCGAAGAGATCATCCTTTGGTGCTCCTTTGAGTTTAAATATGTGGAGCTTTCGGACTCCTACTCCACCGGATCTTCCATTATGCCCCAAAAGAAAAATCCCGATATTGCGGAGCTTGTGCGCGGTAAGACCGGCAGGGCTTATGGCAATCTCATGGCTCTTTTGACTATGATGAAGGGGATCCCACTGGCGTATAATAAGGATATGCAGGAGGACAAAGAGGCGTTGTTTGATTCTTTGGATACTGTGCAGGCATGCCTGACTGTGTTTGCCCCCATGCTGGAAACCCTGCGTTTTCTGCCCGACAATATGCGAAATGCGGCTTCCGGCGGATTTATCAATGCCACTGACTGTGCCGATTATCTTACCGGCGAAAAGGGAGTGCCGTTCCGCACTGCCTATAAGATTACAGGTGAATTAGTTGCCTATTGTATTCGCAACCGCAAGACACTGGAGACCCTATCTCCGGATGAATACCGTGCTTTCTCAAATGACTTTGATGAGGGAATCTATGCGGCGGTCGATTTGATGAACTGTTTGGAAAAGCGTACTTCTTATGGCGGAACCTCGGTTGCTTCGGTACGCGCCCAGATCGAAAATGCCAAAGCACGTCTTTCAAACACAGAAGGGCTGTAAAAATTACGCTTGCGAAAAAATCAGAAATTGAAAATTCAAAACCCAGCCAAATACAAGTTTTGCTTGATTTGGGCTGGGTTTTTATGGTTATTTGTTTGAAAAAGACTTTTTGGTTTTTCAATGGTTATGCAATAACGTCTTTGAGTGCTTTGCCTGCTTTGAAAGCGGGGGTCTTACCGGCAGGGACAGTGATGGGCTCTTTAGTCCGGGGGTTGAGCGCTTTGCGAGGTGCTCTTTCTCTGACTTCAAAGGTTCCAAAACCTGTCACTTGGACCGATCCACCGGCTTTCAGCTCGTTTTCCACAGTGGAAACAAAGGCAGCCAGTGCCGCTTCGCTGTCCTTTTTGGAAAGTCCCGATTTTTCGGCAATAGCCGCGATCAGATCTTTTTTAGTCATAATGATATTCCTTCCTATCATGTAATCGTTTTTTTGAGTGTGAGAAATATTATAGCATAGTAAAAATAAAAAATCAAATGTAATTTGCAAGGTTTGTCACCAAAATTGAAAATTCATTAAATTTCAACAAAAAATCGCTTTGTTAACGGGGAAACAAGCCCGTATTTCTGTCAAAACGACTGAAATGCGGGCTTGTTGACTTCATTTAAATACAATCGAGCACGCGGCAGATCGCCATTGCTGCATCGGCTCTTGTGACAGGGTGGTCAACTGCCAGCGCGCCGTCTGCAAGGGGCATAATGCCGCGGCTTGCCAAAACAAGCAGGGCTTGTTCGCCCAAAGTAAGTCCGGGAATCGGATCGAGGTTCAGCTCCAGTGCCGAGCAGAGTATCTTTCCGGCTTGGGCGCGTGTGATGGGTTTGGAGGGAGAAAAGGTTTCGTTGATTGCAACCCATCCTTTATTGACAGCGGTGCCGAGGGCGGGCAGCAGATGAGGGGGGATGCTGTCGGTATCGGAGAAGACTGCGGTGTTGGCGTTTTGGGTGTCAAGGCTCAGCGCAGTGACCAATGCGGCAATGAACTCGCAAGAGGTGATCTCGGCGTCGGGATAGAAGACAGCCTCGCCGCCAATGACCGTGCCGGAAAGTGCACCGCAATAGGAGAGGGTCAGAGCGGCGGAATGTGCCGCATGACCCTGCATATCGGTGTAGGTGAGGGCGCTTTCTCTTTCCATGACATTGACTGAAATTTCGCTTTCGCCGCTGCGGTTACCGTAGCGGTCAATGGCTACAACTGAAAAGCTGTCACTGCCGGTGCTGTTTTCAAAAGCGGTGTATCGATATTCGTTTCCCGAAAGGGTAAGGGTACCTTTTTGGGGATAGGAAAGGATTTCAAAGCGGACAGCGTCACCTTCGGGATCGTTTGCACGCAGTTCACCGATAGTCATAATGCCTGCGTAAGCAGAACAGGCCACAGCTTCACCGTTGTCGGTCAGGCTGATTGTGGGGGCAAAGTTCAAGCGATCTAACATATACAGATGGCAGACTGCTTGATAGCGCCCCTCACTGCTTTGCTGTCTGAACGAAAAGGAGGAGGCGTGTTCTTTGTCGCACGCCGAGCGAAAACTCAGTTTATCGATATCACTGCGCAAAATCTCGGTAAACCGTTCCAGCGGCTGATCGGAAAGATATAAAGTGCCGCTTTCGCTTTGGGGCAGGGTCAAAACCGTGATACTTTCGGTATAGGATCCGGTCATGGTGTCGAAATCTTCGGCGCAGAATGCCATATCGTTTCCGACCAGCCCGCATTTTTCAAGGGAAAGATCGTTTGCCAGAACCGCAAGTCCGGGAGAAAGCGCGGATGCACCGACGCAAAGAGGAAGGCACGCCAAAAGAAGAGCCAGACCAAGGAGAATGCCAAGGAATTTTCGTTTCATTTTCAACACTCCTTTAAGGAAAGCTTTTCGCTTTCTATGAAATTGTTATCAGTATTTTCCACCTTCGGTTATTTTATGACAGGGGAAATTTTCCTTTTCATAAAATGTCAATGCAGAAAAATCGACAAAAAATCGAATTTGAGAGGTGTTTTGCAAGACGCCCTTGCCTTTTTTAGAAAAAAATCAAAAAAATAGGTGAATGACTTGTGAAATGACTTGACCCAAAGGAAAAAATAGTATATAATAAATAAAAGTGTGAAAGGGAAGGATGCTAAGATGAAAAAACGCATACCGCTATTCGCTGTGGGATTTTTAATTCTGTTGATTCCTACCTTTATCATGCTCTCGTTTTATTTTTCCAATCGGGATATTCCTGTGGAGATCCGCACAGCCAAGAAAATGGTACTGATATCCGAGGACCAAAAAAGCGTGCATGCGCAGAAGGACGGCAGCAACAGCGAACTTTTGGCAATGTTTTGCGATATGACTTTTGATGCCAAATTGGTTGGAAAAAAGCCTAAGGAAATTGCAAACACAGTAGCGTATAATGTAACTTTTTATACCGACACAGTCAATGGGGAATACCGGTTCTATTTTGGGGAAAACCCGGCATATTGTTACTTTGTGAAATCAAATAATGCGTATTACCGTATTGTAACCGAAAAAGCGGCGGCTTTTTTGAATTCCGATTTTTCAGAAAGTGTATACAAGTATTCAGCAGCCCCCGATATTTCGGTAAACGGTCAGGTGCTGAGAAATGGCGAATTGGAATGGGAATACCGGCGGTTGGACGGATCTTACAAACGGGCATCTTGTTCGGGAAAGAATGATACGGCAACGGTTCCCTCGCTTGGCATTGTAAAGGAAGAAATTCAAATTAACTGTACGCCGGTACCGGATAGCGTGATACTGTCAGCCTATTCGGAAACGGGTGAAAAAGAGTTTGAGGGAACTGCACAAGAGTTTGCCGATTTTACGGTGAAAGAGATCACATCCTTTACTGTGGTTCTTACGGTTAATTGGGATAAGGACGAACAAGGAAAGGCTCCCTTTGGCGGAAAGGCTGTTTACCTACTGTACGCAAGCAAGCATCCGCCCGCCCGCTTTTCACTTTCCAAAACCGAGGTGGAGGCAGGGGAGGCGATCCTGCTGACCGGTAAATATGTGACCGACCCGGATAAGATAACCGTTAAGGTTAGTTCTCTACAAGAGCTGAAATTGCAATTCAGACAGAGCGATGGACAGGTAAAAGCACTTTTGACGCTGGGGTTTCCCGACAGTTACTTTACCGATACGGAATATGAACTGACAGTTACTTGTCCCGATATGAAGGAACCGACAGTGTTTAAAATTACGGTAAAGGGTCAGAGCTATGATCGGTTTATTGACTATGTGAAACAAGATGTGTTGGATGCCACCTATACCGAGAAAACCCGTGCGGAATTTGCGGATCTTGCTCAAAGGATTATTGCGCAGCCGAGCACGTATTGTCCCGAAAATGCCACACTGGTTTTTGGCGAAGGGGTGCTTCGCTGGGATACCAACCGTCATTATTCCTACGGAACTTCGGTAATGATTGCTTCCGATAAAAGCGAATACCGTGCTCTTGACAAAATGTACGGTAGCTATTCCGCCTCCCGCCCTGTGACCGTGGCGGAGGGGAAGGTTGTTTATACGGGCGAAACGGCGCTTACAGGAAAACTGGTGGTGATTGACCACGGTAACGGATTGCGCAGTTGGTACTGCAATCTTTCTGAGATCACAGTGGCAGTGGGCGATGTTTTGGGTCAAGGAATAGTAATCGGGAATTGCCGAGGCGGCGGTTTTAACGGACAGGCAGGGATCAATATGCATGTGGCATTGACATTGCATGACCGAGCATTAAATTTGGATATTGCCATCCGAGATGGTATTGAATATTAACCCCCATATAAGGAAAGGAACAAAATATGAAGAAAATTGCATTTATAATGGCTATGCTGCTAATGTTTACCGCCGTCTTTTCTTCTTGCGGTAACAAAAAGAGCAACAAATTGGATCCCGATACCGGGGAACAGCAGAAAGAGGAGGTTTTGACTGCTAAATCCTACACATTGCTGCTTGGTGATTATTGTTGCGTGGCAGGCAAAACAGTTACTTCCGGTGATTCCGGTGTAGTGGAAGTGGTGACATCCAATCTTGTACGTGCTGTGGCTGAGGGTTCTACCACACTGACTGCCACTGACGGCAAAAATACCGTTACACATACTATAACAGTTGTGTCCATGGACAATGTAACATTGGGCAGCGATTACAAGACGGTTAGCTTGAAAGAATACAATAAATTGTTTGAAAATGAATTGGCTCAGTTTATGGCGAATTATGCTAAGTTCACTGAGGTCACCGATCGTACCGATGTGCAAAAGGGCGATAAGGTCAATATCGACTATGTCGGAAAAATGGACGGCGAAGAATTTGAGGGCGGAAAAGGCACTTATGATCTGATCATCGGCTCAAATTCGTTCATTGCCGGTTTTGAAGAAGGATTGATCGGTGTCCAAAACGGTGCTACCGTGGATCTGAATCTGACCTTCCCCGACCCCTATCCGAACAACGAAGAGCTTTCGGGGAAGCCCGTTGTATTTACGGTTACTGTCAATAAGATCTCCGCGCCCGAAGCATATACCGATGAGATGGTAAAGGGTATCACCGGGTATGAAACCATTGCGGAGTTTGAAGAGTATCTGAAAAAGACCATCGTAACCGATATGATGTTCAAGCAGTTAACAGAAAACAGTAAGGTAGAAAATATTCCGCAGGCCATTAAGGATGCTTATTACAATGCTTATATCGAAGATATGATCAATTATATGGCATCTATGGGTATGACTGTGACCGATAAAGAACAGATCATCAATCTCATGGGTTACACCGAAGAGAACTTTGATAAAATGGTTTGGGAAACCATTGGCACTACCATAGAACAAGATTATATTTTCTATAGCTTCTGTGAAAAGAACAGTATCCTGCTTACCCAAGAGGATTACGATGAGAATTTGGCAAAATATTTGGAAATGTACGACTGTTCTTCTCTGGAAGATATGATGTCCCGCTATGCTTTGACCTACGATGCTTTGTATGAAAGCTTTTTGTATGAAAAGGTAATGGATATTCTTTATAAAGAAGCGGATATTGTGGACGACACACAAGAGGAAAACACCGAGAATGCATAATATCGGTTTACGATAAAGTGTTTTGCAATATGTATCAAAGGCGGTTCACTTAGATGAAACCGCCTTTAATATTTTGGCGCATTATTTTTGACCAATCTAAAAAGTTAACAATTCGTTCATATTTTGCGCACTGATATTTGCTATTCTATACATATGGGGAAGGAGGAATAAGGCGATGGAAAAATGGATACAAGGCTTCAAAACCGACATGAAATTGGCAATTCGCACGGTAAAAAGCACCTGGAAGACATATTCTGCGATTTTTGCTGCTGTTTTTCTCATTCAAATGATGTTTGGTGTGATCGGGCTTTCCCGTGAAAACAGCATACAGTCCGAGCGTGAGACTATTCTTGCCAAATACGACAGCCACATTGAATTGACAGGGTTAAATGACGGTGACTATTATTACCTGTTGGAAAGTGCCAATTCTCAGCTGGAACCGTATTATGAAGTTATTCTATATAACGCCGAGAAGAGCTTTTACAACGTAGGCATTTATTTTACGGTGGATCCGGAATTTGGGCTTTCGTCCTTCCTTACGCAGTTTTCTGCGATGTTTGAGGATCACGGAACGGTATATACCCAAACACCGCTGTATGTATTTGATACTGCCGGAGCAGGAGACGGAGTACGGCATGCAGTTCTGCTGGCGGTTATGGGTGGATTCGGTTTTGTGCTGCTGACGATTCTGAATAATATCCGTATCAATCATTTTAAATTTGATTACGGTATTTATATGACTTTCGGTGCCGATTTCAAACGGCTGGGGCGCAGTACAGTGTGCGAGTCGCTGTTTATTTTTGCACTTACCTATTTGCCCGCCATGCTTGTCGCGTTCCTTGCGGTTTGTCTTATGACATGGATCGCAGGGGGAAAACCTTACTTTACGTTTATGCCCTTTGTTTGGGCGCTGATCATTCCTGCCATAGTTACTGTATTAGCTACTGTCGTGCCGATACGTTGGTTGACCATGCGGCGGCCGAGCCATGTTCTGTTGGCGCAGGACAATGCCAATCAGGTTATTTCTCCCCGCCGTTCCCGCATGATTTTTGCGACTAAATTTCCCTATGTGTCGGAATCGCTTTCGCTCTTTCGATTCTCGGGCTATGTTTGTAAACTGGCGGCGGCAGGCACGCTGTTTTCCCTATTGTTTACCTGCGGTATTTATGCCGTTGGATTTTACGATGGCACACTAACCATTCCCACACCTCAGTATACGGTGAATCTGTCCATGCCGGATGAGGCTTTGGTGGATAAAATAAATGACATTGATGGGCTGACGGCTCTGAGCGGAACCAAAATTGCGGCTTCTGAAAAGTTTTCCCATTTACTGCTTTCAAAGGAACTGGTAAGTGACAGTACTGATTTTATGGTATATCCCCATGATAAAAACCTGTTTGCGACCCATAAAGTGATTTATCATGCGGCAGATAAAAGCTTGCCGCAGGCACTAACACAACACTTTGGATATGAAGTGTCGGGTGATCCTTCGGCGGTTTTGACCGATTCTCAAAGCATCATTATATCTGAATCGCTGGCATCCCGGCAGGTACTGGATATCAAGCCGGGGGACACGGTATATCTTGCCATGTATGGCGGACAAAGTCAGCGTTATGACCCGAATGCAGTCTATTCGGGACAGGGGCTTTTGCGCATGCATCTTGAGAATTACACCTTTACTTATCGTGAATTTACCGTTGCGGCGGTGATTCACAATGAACCCTCGCGGGATGGAATCTGCATTTATTTGCCCGCAGAAACCTATTGCGAATTGACCGAAAGCGACGATACTGTATGGTCGGTATATGCCGATGCAGATCTTTCCGATGCGGAATTTGAAAAGGCAGACAAGGAACTGCGCGGTCTTTTGACCTACCACAGCATTCAGGATCATGAAACACGAGCCATGCGTCAATTGTCGCTGTCCCATAACTATACGGCTGTTTATACGGCGGTATTCTGTATCGTACTGGCGCTTGTACCGCTGATCTGGTTCTTCTCGCTGATTTTGTTTAACGGAAAACGCCGCGGGGAATTGGATGTATACAGAGCACTGGGTGCAACACAAAAAGAATTGAAACGGATCTTTATGCTGGATGGCGTTGTAATGGCGGCTGTCGGCGCGATCTTTTATACGGCGGCTGCGCCTATTTGCACATTCTATATGCGCCGAGTATTGACAAGTGATGTGTTTTTCATCTTCTTTTTACGTTCCTATATAGATAAGCATGTTTATCTGTCGGCATATCCGGCTTTGTGGGTATATATAGCGGGAATTGTGCTGACGGTTTTGTCGGCGTTCTTTGCGTCGTATATTTCCTATCGCATCTATCATAAAGCGCAAAGTGAGCACATATCCGAGAATTTTTCACAGGAGGGTTAACGATGTCATATATTTTGGAAACAGTGGATCTGATCAAACTGTATAAACAGTCGGACAAAAAGATCTATGCAGTCAACCGCGTGGATCTGAAGGTGGAAGACGGAGAATTTATAGCCATCATCGGTGCCTCGGGCTCGGGTAAAAGTACGCTTTTGCAAATCATGGCAGGGCTTGACCGCCCCACTTCGGGCAGCGTGAAGATTCGCGGCAATGACCTTTCTGCCATGTCAAGCGATGAGTTGGCGCGTTTTCGCGGCAGACACTTGGGTTTTGTGTTCCAAAAGCACAATTTGATTCCCCAGTTTACTGCACTTGAAAACATTTTGATCCCTACCACCATGTGTAATATTGAAGATTTCCGCTATGAAGAACATCTCAAGAAGCTGATCAAGCACCTGGGACTGGGAGACAGACTGCACCATCTGCCAAGCGAAATGTCAGGCGGACAGCAGCAAAGAGTTGCCATCGCCCGCGCATTGATCAACCGCCCTCAAATCTTGTTTGCCGATGAACCCACCGGTAATCTGGACAGAGAAAACGCCATTGAGGTACTGGATCTGCTGCTTGAAACAGCAGCATCCATTGGGCAGACCATTGTAATGGTAACCCACGACCTGACCATTGCTGAGCGGGCGGATAAGATCTACCGTATGGCGGAAGGACAATTGGTGCTTTACAAAGATAAAAATGGCTATCGCCGCAATTCCTATGAAGCTAATGCGGAAATAGCAAAGGAACTCATGGGAGGAAGCCACCACGCACCGGAAAAACCATAAAGAATATTTGATTTGCGATTCCACCTTGCTGTGCAGCAGGGTGGAATTTTTTGCGCTAAGTGAAACTGCACAAAAAGAAAAGGTAAAATTTGTGCAATGTTTTTTCAAAAACCATGTTAGGTTTTTGAAGTTTTGTTGTCTTATATAGATAGAGGGGCAGGCAAGAAAAAAATTTTAAAAAACACAAAAAATTTTTCAAAAAAATGTGTTAGGTTTTTGAAGTTTCGTTGTCTTATATAGATAGAGGGGCAGGCAAGAAAAAAATTTTAAAAAATACAAAAATTTTTTCAAAAAACATGTTAGGTTTTTGAAGTTTCGTTGTCTTATATAGATAGAGGGGCAGGCAAGAAAAAAATTTTAAAAAATACAAAAATTTTTTTAAAAAAATGTGTTAGGTTTTTGAAGTTTTGTTGTCTTATATAGATAGAGGGAAAATATACCCCGGTATTTACAAATTATTTACAAAAATATTTACATATCCGGTTGTGCATAATTTGACAAACATAGATAGTTATGCTAAAATAAAAACAGAAAATATCTTTTTATGTGGCAGTAAGAGGAGGTTGTTCCGTGATTTTACGTATTTTCGGCAATTGTTCAGTGCCAACTCCGATTTTAAAACGCAGACGTCCCAAGCGGCAAAGACCGTTTTGACGCTGCCGTTTGGGTATTCTGCAAGGTCAAAACCCAAAATAAAAAATCAAGGAGTTTCCCATGAAAGTTACATTCAAATCCGCATTATGTATTTTTCTGTCGATTTTATTTGTGGTATACCTGTTTCCCGCCTCGGTCATTGCCGAAGCACCGGAAGAATGGCGGCAAAAGGATACCGATGAAGCCATCACAGACGAAAGCGCCGTTTTGGATCATACCAATCGGGTTGATGCACTGTTTGAATTGACAGATCTTCGCACCGAAGATACAAAGTATATCCGTATGTCCGACGGCACCTACCGCGCCGTTGTTTACAAGATACCTGTTCACGAAAAGGATGAAAACGGTGTTTATCAAGAAGTGGATAACCATCTCTCAAGTGTCGGCAGTGACTATGAAAGCGCCGCATCCCGCGTGAAATTTGCAAAGAAGGTCACGGGAAACAAACGGATCTTCACATTAAAAAACGGCAATCGAAAGATATCTTTGGCACTTGCCGACGCGCAAAAAGAAACTCCCATTACCGTAGCAAACGACGGTGCCGAAAGCAAAACCGCCGCCACCAAATGGGAAGAGCTGACCGTTCTGCAAAACAGCGTCTCTTCGGTTCGCTACAATGGAATTCTGCCGGGAACCGACCTTGAATATATTCTTTTGGGAAGCACGCTGAAAGAAAATATTCTGATCAATGAAAAGCAAGACAGCTATGTATATACATTTGAGCTCTCTTTAAACAATTTAACCGCCGAGCTGACACAAGACGGCAGTATACATTTTATTACAGAAAGCGGCGAAGTGCTCTACCGTATGCCCGCCCCCTATCTGTACGATGCAGGCGGCGCATATTCCTCTGCCGCATCATACACCCTTTCAGGCTCGCAAAACGGCAAATATACCTTAACGCTATCGGCAGACAGTGACTGGATCAATGCCAAGGACCGAGCATTTCCCGTAACACTGGATCCGTCCGTAGTAGCTATGGGCAACAGCTCCATTTTTGATACCTATCAAGATGAGCAAGCGCCGAGCACAAATTATGACCAAGCCGTAGAATTATGTGTTGGTGATCGAAACGAATATAGTCAGCGCGTAATACTGTCTTTTCTTCAAATGCCCGAGTTACCGACAGGCAGCATGGTTACAAATGCTGAAGTAACACTGAAAATTGTCAGAAATAGTGTATCGGATACAGTAACACGTACCATACTGATGCACAAAATCACCTCGCCGTCAAATCTTTCGGGAATCACATGTAATAATGAAATCGAGTGTACCGAAGAAGCATACGATTATGTCAATATAAACGGTACTGCCACAAGCTGCAGTTTTAATATTACCAAGCTGTATTATGATGAATGGCTAAAAAACGGTACAGCCTCCGTTTGTCTGTCAATGGTTAATAATACATCGACAGCCATGAATTATATTACATTTGCGTCTACCGAAAATACCACCTCTGCCAATCGCCCCTACTGTATCTTCACTTATATCAATACACTGGGCACAGAAGACTATTTCTCTTACAGAACGCAGTCAGCGGGGGATGCGGGCACTGTATATATCGGTGACTACACAGGACAAATGACCTTATTCCGCACCGATGCGGTAAGTGACAATTCCGCACAAACGGTATCTGTCAGTCATGTATACAACTCTGCCATTTCCGAAAGTAACTATACTGTTTTACGAAATGACAACGAGATTAATCTTTTTGCAGCCATGAAAACCGGTAAGGGATTTATGCTGAGTACGCAACAGTCATTGCAACCGCTGACAATAGACAGCACGCCATATTGCGTATATACGGATGGCGATGGAACTAGCCACTATTTATCGCTCTTTTCTGCTACCGAGGACAAGATCACATACCAAGATACCGACGGGCTGGGACTTTTTGTCAAACACATACTGAAAATCAATCTTTTCCCCACATGGCTTACCAATATGGGATTCTCTTGTTTGAATTCGCTGATAATGGAAGACCAATCGGGAAATTGCTGGGTTTTCTATCACGGTCTGCCCACAGTATTCTGTGATTCAAACGGTAATTTGACAAAATACTTGTATAATAGCACATCTTCATCGGGGACATCCTGGCTCCCAAACGGTGACGGAGAGGATATACTGTGTGCGATCGTGCAAAACAACCGCAAATCCGATACCGAATATTACACCGATATCCCCGTTGCCGCCTTTACGTACAGTGATAGCTATTTAAATTCCATCACTTGCCTTGGCAGAACGCTGAATTTTGTATATGAAACAGTGGCAGGCGGGAAACTGTTAAAACAGATAACCGTCAATGAAACTGTCAATATAAACAACAGCTACAGCTATACTTTGGCGGAATATAAGTATACAAACGGTATTCTTTCCGATGTGTATGATACCGAGCGTCAGTACGGTATTCATTATACATATAATAATGAAATAGAAAAATACACCGGGTATTACGAATTTGCAGGCACCATCGCCTCTCATACCAAGGGAAGCGAATACCAAATTACCTATGAAATAGGCAAAACTTCCTATCGTTATCTCGGTGCGTCGACCAACGATACAGACGACATCATATCTGTAAGCTTATATGACAGTTACGGAAGAACGATTACCGGCTATACACAAGATGTGAACGAAACCATTTACGGCGCCACTGCCGGCTCTTACGTTAACTCCGAAGACTTCTCCAATAACCGCATCGCCGAAACCTCCTCCATTGGTATGACAGGTGCCAATCTGCTTGCCAATCCTTCCATGGAAAAGTCGGCAGGCGCGACATTTAGTAACACTTGGTCCAGATCAAACGAGACGAAAATCACATACAATACCCAAGTTGTTCACAGCGGAGAATCCTCTGTCAAAATGGCATTTAACAATACAAATAGCCAGTCATTGTATATTTATCAAAATATGTATGCCTTGACATCCGGTACCCATTGTTTCTCGGTATATGTGAATATGTCCGAGATCCAAGCGGTGAATCCCTCGGGTGGTGGCGTTACTTTACAGGTATATAACACCTCAACCGGCAGTATAGTCGAAAGTACACTGTACACCGGCAATTATGCGGGAAGCAATTACACGCCCACCGACCCGAATAATGAATGGCATCGAATTCATGTTACGTTTAGCACTAGTGCCGGTAGCCGATATCAACTGCGTATTTTGGGCAGTAATATGTACGGCTCCTTGTATGTGGATGATGCACAAGTTGAAAAATCATCCCTGCCCGGGGGCTATAATCACTTATCTATGATGAGTGGTGCGGCTGAAAATTTGGGATGGCAATTTTCTTCAAATGCTGTAAGCGTAAACACCGCTATGCCTCATCCATTACTGCAAGCTCCCTGCGTATTTACCGTCAATCAAAACCATGAACCGGTAGAATTATATGCCTACCAAACAATCACAAATGTAAAGGGACAGGGTTTTACCCTTTCGGGCTGGGCAGAGGCAAATGCTGTACCCGACAACACCAAATGGATATTTGACCGCTATTTCGGACTGCGCGCCACCGTTATATACGAGCCGAATGAAGACAACACACAGCCCGAAGATGAAGTGATCTATGTTCCGTTCAATACTTCCATTGGCGGTCTGCAATACGCCTGCGGAACGATTATTCCGCGTTATAACGAAGAATGCAGTATCAAAATTGAAATTGTATATAATTATAACGTAAATTCCGCAAAGTTTTATGCCGTTTCCTTGGTAGAAAGCGCCGCTGTCGGATATACTTATAACAGTAGCGGTTACAGGATCGCCACCACCAAAGCGGGGCTGGAAAGCAGCACCTATACCTATGACGGTGCCAATCTGACCTCTTTTACAAGCGGCAAACTGAATGCTGACATCACCTATACCGAAGAACAAAACGGTTATCTGCCAAGCACGGTAACAACACAGGGTATTACCACAAAGTATACCTACGACAGTGCGGGCAATGTAACCGGCATGGTAATGTATCCCGAAGGGCGAAACAATGCGGCGAAAATTCATACTGCGTCAACCTTCGACAGCCGCCGTGCCAAATTACAAACTTCCACGAGTGAATTAGGTACCGTGACCTCGTACACCTATAACAATGACGGAACGGTGAAGTCTGTGACTACAGATGGTGTGGAAACCGAATATCTCTACGGCAAAAAGGGACGGCAGAGTCAGATATGGATCGATGATCTGGCTTCGGTTAGGTATTTCTATGACAGCAAAGGCAATCTGTACCACATTGACACCGGCGGCATCGACAGCTCGGGCTCGCTGCAAAGCTATCTCTTTACCTACGATGCTTTTGGCAGAACCCTCTCGGTGCGTGTGGGTAATGAAACGCTGGCAAGCTATACCTACGAAGCCAAGACAGGGTATCTCAAAACCATGACCTACGGCAATGGTTTTTCGATTCGCTATGCATATGATATTCTGGGACGCACAACATCGGTATATCAAGATGAAATGCTGCGCTTTTCCTATGAATACGACGGTGATGGCAATCTATATAAATTCACCGACCTCTTTACCGGTGTTGTCTATATCACAGAATATGACAGCACGGGTAATCTGATAGCGGAAGAGCAGTACCGCTTGGATAACAACGCTTTCAAGCAAGGTCAGTACTATACCTACAACAGCTATGGCGATCTTGCCACCTCTACTCTGCGGGTTCCGGGACAAGATACAATACGGTATGTTTGTACATATGATTATGAGTCGATGTACGGAAAAACCGCGCAGATTACAGACTGGAAAGCAATCGGTACAGGATATAAAATTGATTATTTGTATGACGATCTGAACCGACTGCGCAGTCAATGGATCAGACAAAATATCGGTACAGATATCAATCCGGATCTGACGAAGAATTACAGCTATGTAACCGATGAGGATAATAATACCTCTTCCCTTGTTTCGGAAGTCACCTACAGCGGCTATACCACCCGCAGTTATAGCTATACCTATGACGCGGTAGGCAATATTACCTCTGTGAAGCTGGGAAACAATGTGATCGCAAGCTATGAATACGACGATCTGGGTCAGCTGATCCGCGAGAACAACCAAAACGCGAATAAAACCTATGTTTATACCTATGATGACAGAGGAAACATTACCTCTCGCAAGACATATGCGTATACTACGGGCACGCTTGGAACCCTGCAAAGCACCGATACGTATAGCTACTATCAGCAGTATGAAAGCGAGATGTGGGGGGATGTCCTCAAGAGCTATAACGGCACGATGTTTAGCTATGACGAAATAGGCAATCCGCTGAGCTATTATAACGGCGCAACATACTCATTCAATTGGATAAACGGACGCCGGTTAACAAGTGGAACAAAAGGCAGCACAAGCTTTCAGTATCAGTATAATACGGATGGTTTGAGAACCCGCAAGATCGTCGGCAGCACCACGTATGATTATTATTGGCAGAGCTCTCAGCTTGCCATGATGACCGTCACAAACGGAACAAATGTTACGACCCTAAAGTTCTATTATGATGCGCAGGGTGTTCCTTTTTATCTCGATTATAACGGTACAGAGTATTTCTACATCACAAATCTCCAAGGTGATGTAGTAGGCATTGCCAACAGTAACGGCGTAGTAGGCTATTATGAATACGACGCTTGGGGCAGAATACTGACTATCAATTCTGCATCTTCCATGGAATACAGTGCCTTGACTACCAATCCACTGCGCTACCGCGGCTATATTTACGATACCGAAACAGGCTTCTATTATCTGCAGACAAGATATTATGACCCTGCGATCAGAAGATTTATTAATGCGGATGGTATGATAGCAAGCACAGGAAGCCTGCAGGGATACAATCTGTTTGCGTACTGTTTTAATAATCCGGTTAAGCTATCTGACAACAGTGGAAATTGGCCCGGATTGGGTATATTAATGACAGTTACAATGGCTGTTTTGATTGTTGTTTTGGTTATTGATGCGATAGATGTGGTTGCTTCGACATGTGATAATAAGGTTAATGAGGCGGCAGATGCAGACCCTCAAAAAACAACTAAAAATCGAATTATAAATGACCAAAACGGTGATACGGGCAAGAATTTCCAGTACAGCTTTTTCCGGGCTAGCTATAATGGATGCGAAGCAATAGCTTTTCATAATGCCATGGTGTTATTAGGAATGGATTCAACGCTATCCGGGGCAATGAACACGCTTCAATCTGTAAGAGGAATGCTTTTATTTGGCGTATTTGGTACGAATCCATATTCAATTGGGCGCGCATTGGATAAGGAAGGAATTAATTATACACGTGTCGAACTGAATGAAATGACACAAAACGGAACATATATTATCTCCTTCTGGAATGAGGGGGCTCCTTGGAATGGTCTGCATACGATTGCGGTTAGTTACGATGGTACAAATTATACAGCATATAATTTGTATGGCGATGGTTTGCAATATCAAATTTCATTGTCGGATTATCAAGGTAGATATATATGCGGGTACTATATAAAATGAGATGGGGGAGATGATAGTATGATGAAAAAAATCATTTGTATAATATTGATATTAGTAATGTCATTTTCATTGTATGGTTGTTTTTATAGGGCGTATATAGGAAAACGACCCAGCGATCAGCCGGGGACAGAGTGGATCTCTGAGGATGGAAGCATAATTATGCGGTTTGTAGATGGTGTAGGTGTGGTAGGGACTATGACTTTTGACGATAAGGTTATAGATGTGTATATTACAAACGACTCGCCTACCGGCACGTGGCTCTATTTGTTTCCAGCGAGTGTTCTTGATGAGGAAGTAGTCACAGAAAAACCTTATGAAAAGTGGAGTTGTTCATATAAGTCGAAGAAAAAATTTGTGGCTACAGTTAAGGAAACAACATTTTTCGAAGTTAATCAAACGATTGTATTTCATAGAGTCGATTAGTAACGGAGAAATAGATGAAAAGGATCGCAAGAAAAAGAATGACCTAAATCGACATCTGCAAAGACGCTTAAATGTTGATATATAAGCGTCTTTGCAGATACACACACCATTCCTTACACCTATTACGACTAGCGGAGTACCGCATGGGGCAATCCATTGCTCAGTTACGACGGAGCAATGCATTGTATGTATGATTCTATTGGCAATCCTATAAAAGGTATGTGAACGCCAACAAATCGGAAGCAATTTGTGTTTTCTCTCGGTCAAACGGCAGAACGTTGATAAGCGGCACCAAAGGCAGTACAAGCTTTCAGTATCAATACAATACGGATGGTTTGAGAACCCGCAAGATCGTCGGCAGCACCACATATGACTATTACTGGCAGGGCTCTCAGCTTGCGGCAATGACCATAACAAACGGCAACACTGTCAGTACAACCATGCGCTTCTACTATGATGCGGAAGGAATCCCCTTCTACTTCACCTATAATGGCACAGGATATTACTATGTCACCAATCTGCAAGGAGATGTAGTAGGCATTGCCAACAGTAACGGCGTAGTAGGCTATTATGAGTACGACGCATGGGGCAGAATCGTTTCGATGGACGCCGCGTCTTCCATGGAATACAGTGCCCTGACCTATAATCCTCTTCGCTACCGCGGCTACATCTATGACAATGAGACGGAGTTCTATTATCTGCAGACAAGATACTATGATCCTGCCATCAGACGGTTTATTAATGCGGATGGTGTATTATCCGGAATTGGCTTGTCAGGAATACATTTGTTTTCATATTGTCATAATAATCCTGTTTGTGAAAAACAAGGAAATGGTTATAATCTTAGCGATACCCAAAGCGCTATGATTATTGAAAATTCCAAAATAACAATACAAGAAAAACATATAATTAGTAAACAAGCACAGAATAATTCAAATAATAATCAATCCGAAAATAGTTCTAAAAAACAGGGGTTATCGTTATTTATCGGATTTGATACTGCCACTTTACCTAATGCTCCTTCTTGGCTGCGAGGTAAATTCACATATGTGGAATTCAGTGTACCATTTAAATTTAACTATTCCAATAGTGAGCGAAAAATTAGTTTTAATCCTACAATTCTAGAAACAAATGTCGGTATTTTATCCTTTGAAGTATCGACTCCCGATCTTTTAAATAATTTGGACCTAGATCTTAGAGGAAATGCAAAAATTCAGTATTTTCACGCAAATGCTACCTTGGCTTTAAGCGGAATAGCTGCAAATGCAAGAATTCTTACAGGGACAGTAGGTGCCGAACTAGATGGATATGTTGCAGTTTCTTTAGAAGGATTTATAGGTGTTGGATTTACGTTTGATTTATCTAAAGGAATCAACATTGGTGGCGGATTAATCGTGGGAGGTAACATAAACATCGAATTTGATTGGTCAACTTTATTAACCATATGGATTTTTGGAATTAAATAGATCCCTATAAATTTGTAACAAATATTTTAGATAACCATTAAATCTACTATAAAGAGGTAATCAATATGATAAATAAAAAATGGCTTAAAATTTTAAAATTTATTCCTTTACTCGGCACATACATTACTGCTATTTGGTTATACATTGCTATATCTAAAGAGACAGAAATGCAAAAACAGTTTTCAATATCCTCGGTGTATTTTGGGTTGTTTCTCGGAATTATCAGTGTGTTTATTCCTTGCTTAGCAATCGCCATAATATTAGATAGTTTTCCGGAGATCTCCAAAGCAGCGGAAATTGCTATCTATACTATTGTAGGCGGTACGATTATGAATTTAGTGTTTTTCAAATATTATGATAACAATTTTTGATTTGTGTTTTTTGAGTAAATAAAGGAGCGCAACATGATAAACAAAACATGGTTAAAGATATCTCTGGTTCTTCCTCTTTTAGGCATAACGATCAATGAACTGCTCATCTCGTTTTATTATATGAAAAACAAAGATAATGCTAAAAATCAAGAAAAAATTAACTATATTATTGCAGTATTAATTCCGTTTGCAGGCTTGGTGGCAGGTGTTTTAGTGTGCGAATTGTTTTACCGGGGATATTCGATGATGGCAGGTTCTGAGATAAATATTTTCATTCGACTGACAATTTCGGGTGTGGTAACCGGCACATTGATGAACTTGGCATTTGTAATGTACTATTTGAAAGCAAGCTCCCGATAAAATTTGTTTGCGTTATCCGGTAGTCGATTGATGCTCTTGGGCAAATTCGCACATTACTACCAAAAACACAGTGCATAGGTATTACAACTAAAAAACAGTCTTTCATTTTTCCTTTATGCAGAACAAAGAAGGAAATTTGTTGACCTATACTTCTTAGTAGATATAGTACAAACTCAAAGGTATCGAAATCTTTAAATAGGTAGTCAAAAACGCAAAAATCGCTTGGAAAAATGTCCGAAACAGCATTTTCCCAAGTGGGTACCCCCAAAGAAGTTTGGTTTTACTTTGTAAGAGTACGACGAAGCGACAAACAGCAAGCTGCTTTCCTTCTCTAAGGGTAGCATTTCGGGAAATGTCACCTACAATGCGCCCCAAAGCGGCTATCTGCCAAGTTCGGTAACCACAGGCGGTATCGTTTCC
>SVRY01000083.1 GCA_015064585.1 Oscillospiraceae bacterium | reverse complement strand
GACAAAAACAAAGATATGGACAGACCGCCCCACGCTATTCCGAAGCATGGGAATACGGTAGAAAAATTCACAGAGTTATGCTATCCTATATGCAACAGCATTGAGCAGCGGCGATCTGGCCAACCGCCATGTCGCCGCTTCTTCTATATTCAAAATATTTTTCGATATTTCTTTTGATTTTTTGTAACATTCTTTATTCTCGATAGTTATTAAGGTGAAAGGAGGATTTGGTGCGTGGACTTTGACTTTATATACAATGCCTATTTCAAAGATGTTTTCTTGTATCTGCGGAGCCTGTCGGCAAATGATGATATTGCCGAAGAAATTGCACAGGAAACATTTGTAAAAGCCCTAAAGTCCATAGACACCTTTGACGGTGCAAAGGACATACGGGCATGGCTGTTTACGATTGCAAAAAACACATACTTCACATATTGTAAACGGCAAAAAATATTTGTTGACAAAGAACCGTCCGATAGCATATCCGACCCGCAATCCGTTTTCACCGAGCGTATTTTTGATGAGGAAAGTTCGTTCCTTATTCATCAATTCCTGCACAGTATGAGAGAACCTTATAAGGAAGTCTTTTCCTTGCGGGTATTCGGTGAATTATCTTTTGAAAAGATCGCTCTACTATTCGGGAAAAGCCCAAGTTGGGCGCGTGTCGTATTTTACCGGGCAAAAACACAAATCAAAGAATATATGGAGGTATTGAGTAATGAATAAAACAAGCTGCAACATAATCAAAGATATTCTACCCTTGTATGTTGATGAAGTTGTTAGTGACGAAACCCGCAATATGGTATCGGAACACATTAAGCAATGCGAGGGCTGCCGCAGAAAATATGAAGAAGTGAAAGCAGATATTTCGCTGCCGATTGAGAATAACACAAAACCCCTTAAAAACTTCAAAAGTGCATGGAAAAGAAAAAAGGCTCTTATCATCTGCTCCACTATTGTCGCAACAATAGCTATAATGTGCTGCGTCATGCTTGCAGTCAACCACTTTGCCTATAAAGAAGAAATTGCGGTAAACGGTGCTGTATATACGCAAAAAGGCGAAAACCTCAATACGCTTCCTGATGGGTGTGTAGAGTTAGGCTATCTGCGCGGTATTTCTCATAAAAGCACAGAAAACCCGACAGAGGATTTTAGTGCGACAAATCTTGATGAAAAGTATGCAGGGTGTCCCATCTATCAAAGTGCAGATAATGAGCAGATAATCTATCTTGAAGATTACAGCGGCTTCTATATTCCGTTTGAATTGTCGGAATATATTGTGACACCAGAACAAGAGTAACAACCAATTATGTGACCGGACTTTGGGATTTTCCGAAGTCCGGCACAGGCATTTCCAGTTGATATTATAACCAATTCCGATTTGAGAAAGAGGCTATTATGAATTTTCCAGATGATATAGCAGTCATCAACGGCAGAGGTATCAGACATCAATTCGGTTGGCGTTGGCGATAGCTACGATCTAACTGAATTGGATGATTGGCTTGCTGATTTGCAGATGGAAATTGAACGCTTACTTGAAAATGGCCAACTCACACAAGAACAAAGTGATGAACTTGTTGGTTATTATGAAAAAGAAATGGCGGATATACGCGCTGACGCAGAAGCGGGCGGGATTACAGCATTTGATAAGACAGATGATGGGTTAATGGAAGTTTATTACCCTGTGGAGCAGCTTTCTTATGAGCCGCCCGCCATTGATATATTACTTGAAAGCTACATATCCAAAAACCGTACTCTTGGAATTGCTACTATTCTTCCGACTAACTGATAATAAATCGCATGACGGTCTATCCCACTGCGTGAGCCAGAAACGGGGGTGTTCACATTGTATAACGGCGAATGGGTATTATGCCCTGTCTGTAAGAGCAAAACGCGGATTAAGATACGCCCCGATACGGTGCTTGAAAACTTCCCGCTGTTTTGCCCGAAGTGCAGACAGGAAACGCTTATCAGCGTAAAGCAGATGAAAGTTATCCCGCAGCGAGTAGCGCAACCAGCCGGAGCAGTCAACGGTCAAGATGAACGGTCACTGACGCACCGCCGTTGACAGCCCCGCCTGTTTCCGCTGATGGGCAAATCATAACCACCAGTAAACTGGTGGTTTGGACTGCCCCTAGAAGGGGCCAACACTGTGCTGACCCCTGTAAGGGGTATCGAAGTTTGACATCGCATCAATATCTCAGGCAGCCGCTTCAAGCGGCTGTCTTTTTTGCCTTATTTATTCTTGGCACCCGTAAACGGGTCTGTGAACTCTTTGATGCTGATCTGATCGTGGGCGTAATCTTCTTCAAGCTGATTTCGTATATACTCTTTTATTATCTTCTCATTCTTTCCTACGGTGTCCACATAGTATCCTCGACACCAAAATGTCCGACTTCCATACTTGTATTTTAAATTTGCATGTCGATCGAATATCATTAGTGAACTTTTCCCCTTGAGAAATCCCACGAATTGTGATATACTTATATATGGTGGTATACTCACCAGCATGTGAATATGATCGGGACATGCTTCCGCCTCGATTATTTCCACTTTCTTCTCATTGCACAGCTTCCTTATTATTTCTCCGATATCTTTTTTGATTTGTCCATAGATCTCTTTCCTTCGATATTTTGGGGCAAATACTATGTGATATTCACATCTGTAACTTGAATGGGCTGTGTGTTTTACTTCATTTTTCATGCTAAAAACCTCCTGTTACTTTAGTGATGCGGCTGCCAAACCTCCACTATTATATCATGAGGTTTTTATACTTTGCTAAAGCTTTTTATCTCCCCCAGTAGAACTGGGGGTTTATTTTCGCTAAAGCTACAAAGAAAGAGGAAGGCTCCTTGAAAAAGGCCTGTCCTCAAAGGAAGCGGAAGAATTCACTTGATTTCTCTTGACTTTTCGAAAAATCATGATAAAATATTGGTAAGGTGGTCTTTCTGCCTTATGATGATCAGAAAATTATTTTTTTGGAGGTATCCATACATATGAAAATCGGCGTAATGGTTGAATCCTTCCGTCTCGGCTTCCGCGGCGGTGTTGAAAAGGCGGCTGCTCTGGGCGCTGCAGGTATTCAGAAGTACTGCACAGGTGACGAGCTCAACTGGACAGATGCACAGATCAAGGAAGCATTGGACATTGTTAAGTCCAACGGCCTTGTTTTCTCCGCAATCTGCGGTGACTTCGGCTACGGCTTTGACGATCCCGAAAAAAACCCCGAGATGATCGAAAAATCCAAGAGAGTTCTCGATATTGCAAAGAAGCTGGAGTGTGATATTGTTACCACACACATCCACAAGGTTCCCGTTGAAGAGTGCGCACAGAAGGAAGTTATGCGCAAGGCTTGCCGTGAGCTCGCTGTATATGCTGACTCCATCGGCTCCGCGTTCGCTCTGGAAACAGGTCCCGAATTCGGTGAAATCCTCGGCGGATTCCTTGACAGCCTGGGCGCAAACGGCGTTCGTGTTAACTTCGACCCCGCAAACCTTGTTATGGTAGCAGGCGACCGTCCCGAAAACGCACTGAAGTATCTGGGCAAGTATGTAGTTCACACCCACGCAAAGGACGGTATCAAGCTCCACAAGCCTGCAGAAGGCGAAGTCATCATC
>SVRY01000082.1 GCA_015064585.1 Oscillospiraceae bacterium | reverse complement strand
GCAAACCTCCTTTGCATAGACAAAGCAGTGCTCCAAAGGTTTTGAATATGTGTTTGTATTATATCACAGTCGCACGAATAGTGCAATGCAATATCAAATATTTAAATTTCCCAAATATCTTTTTTCAATGATCTGATAAAGCTTCGTGTAGTCCACCCTTGGAACATAGGGCGGATCATTCAGCTTTTTATATTTTACTATACTGCCTACCGCATGATTCAATGACGAAAAACCGAGATGAGTATCAATACGGTCCATAAACAATGCGTTACAGTACCGTATTTCATCTGTAGTTAGCACCTTCACATCATAAATGTATTTGTCTTCCTCGTGATGCTGATATCCTCTGTTTGGCATCTGAGGCAATACATAATGGTTTCGGTTGGGTTCAAACAGTTTTTCGTTTGGAATTACTGTCAGATCACTTAAATTGGGAACCGGAACGCCCAATGATTTCCTAAAATATCTGAACTTAAAAAACGGCGAGATCAAAACAATCATACGCTTCGAGGAAATCGGAAACATCTGAAAGTTTTCGCTGAAACTTGTAACGGCATAAAGCAAATTTGAAAGATTTTCCCGTTCGCTTTTGTCTTTCGTCGACTCAAGCAATTTTGCAATATAATCCAACTTCTTTCGATTGTGAACACGAAATCCGTCCCACCCTTTTTCGTTCTCGGAGGTCATACCAATGTCGGTAATAACAAATTCATCTCTATTGCTCGGCGCATCCCAAAAAGACAAGTATGCACTGTTCACAATGCAAGCCCATCTATAAGCCGGGTATGTTTTATCGGGATGATTCAGTACTTGCTGAGGGGTTCCGTCCGTATCTAAAATGACATTTATTGTGCGGAGCCAATATTCGTTAGGGCTTTCACCTTCAAATTGTTTTTCTTCAAACGGAGCCGGAGGGCAAATCCTGTAAAAAAGCTTTTCATTTTGCATCCAGTCCTCTGCTTGGATACTTCGAAGCATCGAAACCAACAGAAATTTCTTTATAAGAAGTACATTTGCTCTGCTTAAACTGATTTCATTTTCTCTCCTCAAGATCAGGTTGGCCAACAGGCCACCGAATTGAGATTCGATTTTAAGGTTTAACTTCTTTTCTGTTTCATTATCATAGAAGCCTTGTATTGCATAAGCGTGTTCAGGCGGTATGTTTTCTTTTAGTTCCCCGGTTTTTACATTATACAAGCTAAGCTTATCGCCGAACTTGCGCAGTATTAAACGAGGAACATAATGGCTGTTACTCATATTTTTGCTCCGTCAAATTATAGTCATTTGTAATACTTATCCACGCCGCCGTAGCCGGGGATCAGCTTGCCCTCCCGGGTTTTCCGCAGGAAGCTGTCCAGCCGCTTTTTGAATTCCTCGGGTCGCTTTCGTGCCGCATCGATGTAGGCAACGCGGATGCGCTTGTAGGGCTCGGCTAATTTTTGATAATTCTCCCACGCCACCGGGTCTGCACGGATCGCATCCATGATATCCTCCGGAAAAACATAGGCCGCAGAGATCAGATCGGCAACACTTTCCCGTACACTGGGGTGGAGCATACCCTGCTTGTCCAGCCAAATCAACCGCTCAATGTTGGGACGGGAATAGGGACTTCCGGCTCTTCTCGGCGTGAACCGCAAGGCGCGTCCCTGATCTACAGCGTGATAAATGCTGTCGATCCAGCCAAAGCACAGGGCTTCCTCCACGGCATCGTTATAAGAAAGCCCCGGCTTGCCGCTGTTCTTCAGAGGAAACACAAACCAAACTTCTGTTTCCGTCTCAAAATGCTCTGCAAGCCATCGACGCCACTCAGCCCGGTCGCTTGTATAAAAGATGTTTTCTGTGCTCATTTTCTTCCCCTTTTCGGTGTGGGCAATTCTTCCGCAATGACTGCAAACAGACCTTGCAAAAAGGCTTTGTCTTCCATATTTTCCACAAGAAGCATCTCCTTTGCGCCCTCGTAGGGAAGCTCCATTGGGGCATTCGGCATCTTCTCTTTCGCCGATGAGGTGGGCTTAACCAGCAGCCGGTTATCGTAGACACCGCCTACTACCTTGCCGCCGTAATACAGTACATATTCTCCCATCATCGCCCGGGCAGTAAGCCCCTCGCACTGCTCCAAAATGAAATCCACATATTCCTTACTGCTTGCCATCGGTTATTCCACCTTCAAAATGTTGATTTTCTGCTTCTTCAGTAGGTACGCATACGCCGCGGCGGATACAAGGCTATCGAAAGCATTGCCAATGCCGAACAGTAGCGCAATACCGCTAAGCGTCGGTGTCCACAGACCTGTGGCGTAGAGAACAAAGGCAATACCGTAATAGACGGTATTTGTCACCACCGATTCAAACAGCATATAGTTTGTTTTGCCCAAACCATAGAAGGTAGAGTCAAACACATTCTGCACGGCGTACAGGACATAAAAACCAACTAGCAGCAGCACAAGGTCAAAAAGCTTGTCCACATCCACAAAGCCTAACACTTGGGTCATAAATGGCTTCCACAGAGGGATGCTGACGAACCACAGCGCGCAGATGACCACCGTGATCCCAAAATAGCCCAGGGAGTTCCGGCTTATATTTTCCTTGTCAGTCGCCACCTCTTGCTTGATGAGCTCGCCCAACTGCAGCACCGGCAGAAGAAGCCAACCCCAAATAAAGTTATTCGCCACCCAATAGGTGCCCTGTTCGCCCACCACATTGACCATCCGGGCGATCATTACCATATAGGCAACATTGCGCACCAGAGATTCCACGCCCGAGATACCGCCAACCTTCACGAACTCCTTTGCCCACGCAAAATGGAGCTTCGCATTGGAAAATACTTTGATTTCCTCTTTTGCAAGAAGCACAAGAGACACCGCAAAGAGCAATGCATTGACGAGGATATTGGAATATCCGATGCCATTCACGCCGAGATTTAATGACACGGACAGGCTCGATGCGAGGAAGGTGTCACTCACAAGGCACAGCACCAGACGAGCACCGGTGAGGGCATAAAGGTATTTACTCTTATTGATTGTCACCAAGGCAACCAGAGCAAACTGCGTGAGGATAGAGAAAATGTTAGCGATGCTCTCGATGCGTATGTAGGATGCGGATGCATCCAGGATGCTTGCATCGGTTGCCATCAGCTCCAGCATCGGCTCTGCAAAGATCAGCACAATTGCGGACAGTACAGCATATACGCCCAGAGAGATAAGCATACCGGTGCGGACACGGTTTGAAAATGCCACCTTATCGTCTTTGACCTTGCCGACAAAATAGAACAGGGGCAGGATGATGGCTTCGTTCAGGATCTCGTACAGCAGGTTCACCCAGGAGAGCTGACCTGCGATAGAGAAGGAATACTCCCCCGGCAACTGCCCGAGGAAGAACACCCGAACTGTGGTGTAGACTGTCGGTGCCAGTCCGAGGACGAGCAGGGCAAAAAACAGTTTGTAATTGATTCGGCTGAGTGACAGTTTAAGCTTGGAAATATCAGTTAAGTATTCTTTCATTGTTTTTATATCCTGTTACAATATCGAAACTTTCCTGAATCGCTGCTAAGGATGCTACGACGCACACCGCTATGCTGCTGTAATTCAGGTCGATAATGGGAAAGGTCAGAGGCAGGAGGAATAACAGTAGCCCCGTGAT
>SVRY01000030.1 GCA_015064585.1 Oscillospiraceae bacterium | reverse complement strand
ATCGTAATTATTTTCCATGCGGTAATCGCCTGCACGCCGATACAGCTGTACGCGCTCTTCATCCATATATTTGGGAAAGGTCTGGCGGGTACCGCAATATTCGCAGGTACCCACGCCGTCGCTTTGCCCGATATCGATGCTGCCGCCGCACATTTTACATTTAAAAATTATAACATCCATTTCATTTTATGCTTTCTGTCTATATACTTAAAGTTTATTTTCATGGCACATATATGTATATCCGGTTTTAGAATGATTGCAAATGCTAACAAAAGAGATGAGAATTTTTTATTTTTCCCAAATGTTCAACGCCGATTTTATAACGTTCACGACGTCTTTATAAATTCTGCCTTTTAATGTCTTTTCAAAACGAGAGATTTTTCGTACATATAGTATCCCCATAACAATTTGAACTATTGACGCACACATTTCTACGCCCATAGTAAATACTGTCATAAAATAGGTTGGCTCCGCAACAAGATACAACCCTCCCCACAGCCACCACACAAAACAAAATACAAACAGTGCTTTATTCATACGTTTATACCGTATTGAACCATATTCCTTTTTGGATTCACGATAGGCAACAAGGATTTTACTTAAACCTACCAAACAGACATTAACAACACAACTGTATCTGACTACACTTACTATGTCCTTAACTGTATTACACAATACAACAAACACAACAAAAGATACGACATTAAGCCCCAACATAACTATTTGTCTACTGTATGTCTCGAGCATCTTGTCTTGTGTAGTTGGTGTGGAATTTCCATTATCAGAAGAAGAAAATTGGGAAGCAGGAGTAGGCACAGGGATAGGAGTGGGCGTAGGTGTAGGAGCTGGCATAGGGGTAGGTGTAGGAGCGGGAATAGGAGTGGGAATAGGAGTGGGGATAGGAGTGGGGGTAGGAACGGGGAGCGGAACGATCTTATTCAGCCCGTGCAAAAGATCCTGCATAAAGCCCAACTGGGACATATCCAGCGCCTGCAGACGGGAAAATTCAGAGGGAAGATCGTAAGGGTCCATATCCCGATAAGCAGGGATCAAAATCTTATTTTCGCCGTTTCGAATCAAATTCAAATACCGTTCCCACTCATTTCTTACCCATACCGCCTCAAAATACCGCGGATCGGTGCCCAAAACGATCATCGCCTTGGCGGAATGCAGCGCCGCAAATATGTAAGGCTCGTATTCCATGCCCAGCTTGTTTTCCAGCGTAATACGGCTGAAAAACACCTTGTAGCCCTGCTTTGTCAGCAGGTGATACAGATCGTTGGCGATCACGCTGTCACGGGTACGCTTGCCGCTCTCATCGGTCTCTTTATAGCAGATAAATATATCAAAAGGCTTTTCTCCCCTTGAAATGGCAAGAATTCTCTTTTGAATGCCGTCGATGACGCGCGCTTCATCCTGCATGACAGACCGTTGCATGGGGTCTGCATATTGGATCGCCGCCTTGTAATCCTCGTCATCGAAAATGGAAACGAACTGCGCGCGGTTGACCGTCGGCACTCGTCTGCCGCTACGCGGGTCGGCTACGTATTCGATTCCGTATCGGCAGAGCACCAGCGACCAGTACGCCTCGGCGTCCTTATCGTGCTTGTGCAGGATCTCACGATATACACCGTTTGCCTTATCGTAATTATTTTCCATGCGGTAATCGCCTGCACGCCGATACAGCTGTACGCGCTCTTCATCCATATATTTGGGAAAGGTCTGGCGGGTACCGCAATACTCGCAGGTACCCACGCCGTCGCTCTGCCCGATATCGATGCTGCCGCCGCACATTTTACATTTAAAAATTATTGCATTCATTCAATAGCCTTATTGATTTCTTTTCAATATTTTACAGGTTTCGTTACGCTCTTTTAAAATTCTGCTTGCCTTGTCACACAACGCCAGCGCCGCTTCGGTATCCTTTTTATCCAAAGCCTCGCGGCACTGAGTAACTACAGTCAACAAGCGCGCTTCCACCTCTTCCAAAAGTTCAGAGCTGACAGGATCGCTGAATTTGGCATCGTCGCTCAGTTCCTGTAATTTCTTCTTTAAAGGCTGGTCTTCGGTTTGCAAAGGAAGCGCCGCCAGCGCAACTCTCAGATCCTTGATAAAGGAGGTCTTTTCCATATTGATCTGCTCTGTTTTCTTAATACTGTCCTTGGTCAAAAGGCAGGTGATCGCAAGGATCCAGTACAAACCGATCAAAATGATCTGAGACGCATAAATAAACGAAAGTGAATACAGTGCCCCGCTTTTCATAAAGGTAAACGATGCGGTAAATTGCAGTACACCGTACATTGCCGCATATCGTACAATCGGGAAACCGAACAGCCAGTCACGCAGAAAAGAACGGATCGGACCTAAAAACACCAGCGTTCCCACCACAGAAACGGCTCCTGCCAGGGTCATTGCCCAAGAAAACCAAAACTTTGTCCCTTGATTTTTAAATCCGAACACCGTAAACACAAGGGCATTATACAGTACCAATGCCAGCAGCGCGATCGCAATGATCATATATAAACTTTTTCTGTTGTCTTTTGGATTATTCATCGCAAACTCCATTCTGCCGCAAAGCGGCAATACAATTATTGTAAAGTTTTTGTACAGTTACTTTTCAGCAGCGCTTTCCTTTTTTGCTCCGCATTCACCGCAGAAATTCTGCGTGTTTCCCTCCGTACCGCACTTGGTGCATTTCCAAGTAGGTGTTTCCTTGGGATTTCCGCAGTTTTCGCAGAATTTCTTAGTGTTTCCCGTATAGCCGCAGTGAGAGCAGATCCATGTCTCGGGACGGGGCTTGCCGCAACTACCGCAAAAAGCTCCCTTATTTTCCGCGCCGCAAGAGCATTTCCAGCTCTCCTGCGCAGGCTGTGTTTTTTCGGTCTTCTCAGAAGGAGCCGCCTGCTGCTTTTCACCAAGAGGGGCTGCCATATTGTCAAGCTTACCCACAACATTTTCAGCAATTTTCATACCGACTGCCAAATTGATAAAATCGGAGGCAACCGATCCGCCACCGCCGCCGGAAGTACCGCCGCCGCTACCTAAATTGGCATTGATCTTGCCAAGGCTTCGCGCATATTCTTTCTGGACGTCCGCTTCAATGATATCCTTTTCGGAATATCCCTTTTCCTTCATAACCTCGGCTTCTGCCAGCCCCTTCATACGCTCAGAGGCGGCTTCGGCTTCGGCGGAAATCTTTTGTGCCTGCGCCCTATTCTGTGCGCGAATGATCTCCAGTTGTGCTTCGGTCTCTTCCTCGGTGATTCTGCGGTCTCTTTCGGCTTTGGCAATGTTGTGACGCACTTCTTCTGCCTTTACATCCAAATACGCCTTGGTTTGCAGAGTCTTGAGCTCTTGGAAATTTCTGTCGTCATCCGGAAGAGATACATTGGAAACATAAAATTGAGGTACTTCCAAACCGTACTCCTCAAAGATGGGTGCGATTTTTTCACGAAGATATCCCGAAAGGGTTTCCAAATACATATCAATTTCAAAAATATTGATCTGCTTTGTAACAATAGCGCTTGCCAAAGAGGATTTGACCTCGGACATTAAGGGCGCGCGGAAGAAATCGGACAGAGAGTAATAGGTAGCTCCCTTTACCATGACAGGCGCGCTGCTCTTTGCTTGCTTATTTCCTCTTCCGCCATCCTGCGCACCGAAATCGTTGCGTAAAAGTCCCGCCGCTACGCCGACCAACGTCACCAACAGTTTTCTGCCGTTTTTCACCTTTAAATTGATCTCACCGGATGCGCCGATATCAAAGGGAATTTTGGAAACGGGATCAACAAAGCGAACACGGGAATCGGTTCCCCATTTAATACCCATTTGGGTTGCGTAATTGATAAAATATACCTCTGCATGGAAAGGCATATCCTTTTTGGTGGCAAAATTAAACACCTTGTTCAATAGAGGCAGAGTTTCGGTTTCCAGGGTATGTCTGCCGGGTCCGAAGGTGTCAAACGCCTCGCCGTTTAAGAAAAATATTGCTTCTTGAGATTCATGCACGATTAATTGAGAACCGATCTGAAAATCCTCTTCGGGATGCTTCCAAATGAAGGTGGAATTATCGTCGTCATAGCGGATCACTGCCAAATTATTTCTTGCGCTCTTTAATTTTTTCATTGCTTTTTTGGAACTGCTAAATAGCATATCGATCACCCTTTTCTGTCATTTTTTGATTAAAACCGTGTGGGATTCACCAACCAATCCACCGGACCGAGCGTTTTTTGTCACTTTATACACTTTATTATATCATCTAACCATAAACATGTCAATAACAAAAAAATATTAATTTACAATTTACAATTTTGTATTGATATCACTCTATACAAAAAGCACGCTTCATACAGCGTGCTCTTTGCAGTATTCACTCTATGCCCAACTCGTCATAGATCAATTTTTTCATGGATGCAAAACTGCAGGATCCTGCGTTTAAATACGCTCTGTAAAAATCAATATCCTCGTATTTTCCATGCAGTTCAACGCCCACTTGCGTTTCCAGATCTGTAACCTGTAAAAATCCCATTGCGTAAGGAACATATATACCGGGATCGGCAGTCAGAACATCATACATATACACAAATGGCTTTTCGGAAGGATTCATATTCATCTTTTGGCATATATAGGCATTCATTTTATTGGCGTTCATCCCCATATAATTTACTTGAATATCGGCAAGAGCGGTAACAATCTGGGTAAGCATATAATCGGCAGTGATTACACTGTTAAGCGCTCTGCTGATCCCCACCCAGTTAAGCGATTTATGAGCAATATAATCTGCCCATCCCTCGGAAACTGCTTTAAAGCTCATCCAGTTATTCAACGGATGAATTCCGTTTTGACGCCAATAATTGATCTGATACAAATGTCCGGGATAGCTTTCATGGGCAATCGTATCTAAATACAGCGCCAGGTTTTTTCCTTGCCCCAGTTGACCCCGATTTAGCCGCACCACATTGCTCGATTCGCTGTCCACCTGCGGAATTACATAATATGCCAACATTCCCGAAATAGAAAGAGATGCGGGCAGATCGGTCAAACAACATCCCGGGTCTTCAATCTCGGGCAATCGGTTTTGGGTAGCCTCGCTTAACATCTCAATTACCTTTTCAGGCGTTTGGATATTTATGCCGTAATCCGACTGCATATACTGATTGAGTATGGCAGCACTGGAATTTTGGATGATGTCATAGTAATAATCGTATTTCTCTTCCAGATAGATGATCATCTCTTCCGGGGACATGTCTGTACCGCTTCCGGTTTCCAAAAGGTATTTGTAATACTCTTTTCCGCCTTCATATTCCGCAAGTGATTTTGACGATGCTGTTTTCCAGCTCTTCATTGCCGCACAGCAATCATCAAACGCGGGAAAAACAATATCCGAAAGAATATCTTCGTTTTTCACGATAAAGCTTTGCTTTACCGAATCACTGAGAAATGTAACCGCTTCAATCTTGTCGGCAAAGCCGTCAACAAAAGGAGAAGATTCTTTGTCACCGTAGTTTTTTAAATAGTTTACATTCTCATTTACAATATATTTGCTGACCTTATACCCCATATCGTCCATCTTTTGTTCGGTATACGTGATCACGGTATCCAGTGCATCCGGAATATTCTCCAAAAACGCCAAGTAGTGCTCTATATCCGATTTGGTATCAAAAGGATATTCATAAAAACTAATACCCATATTGGCAATGAATCCGCTACTCGGTGCGATCAAACTGCTGTAATCGGTCACATCAATATACTTCAGTTCGATTTTCATATAGTCCAACAGCGCATAGTAGGAAGGCTTTTGAGTCTTTTTCAAAACGATTGGATTGATGCGCTCCAACTGCGCAATCGCCGCCTTCAATTCCTTCTTTCTGGCGTCTCGTTCGCTCTTAGTATATGCATTCAGAACGGAACGGTCAAGGATCTGATGGGTTTCATAAGAAAGACCATATCGTTCAGGATCTCGAAACGCGTTTTTATAGTTGAACTCAGAGCCTTGAAACATCCCCAGCATGGTCTGCTCAAGCAACATATCAAATTCCCTTTGCAACGAAGCGCGAAAACCAAATGCGCATCCGGAAAAGGAAGGCAACAGCAACACCAGCATGAGGAGCAAGCAACTGCCGCGTAAAAGTGTTTTTTTCATGGAATTCTCCTTTCAGAGTAGTATATTCGATCTGCCGCCAATTGGGGATTACAAGCCGCAATATAGCATTCTTCATCCGGAATCCAGCGAGCGGCAAAAACGGCGTATCCCTCTTCCCCGTTGCGTCGGCGGATCCGATTTGCCTGCTCTTCTTCTGACACCGTCATAAAAATACTGTGCGTATACGCAAAGCGAAATTCGGGAAGCAACGCATAGGATCCTTCAATAACGACCGAACACTCGGCCGGAATGGTAACTGTTTTTACATATTTTTGCGCATGGCAGGAAAAAATGCGATAGTTTACCTCTTTGCCTTGGGATAAGGGTAGCAATACCTCCGATATCAGTCTATCCCTTTCCAAATTGCCGTATCCCTTCTTTTCCATTCCCTTTGGCAAAAAGAAGTCGTCCAAATGTACAATAGCACAGCCGTATCGATCGGCAATCTGCCCTGCCAGCGTAGTTTTACCCGCTGCGCAGCGCCCATCAATGGCAAGACAAAAACGCTTATCGGCAAATAACATTTTTTCAATAATCTCTTCCACGGTGAATGATCCCCTGCTTTGTCAGTGCATAAATCAGTGCCGGAATTAAAACAAGCTGTAATGCCACACCCGGCAGTGTGGTAACAAAATTGAGTTGCATCACAGTCGCAAGTGAAAACTCAGTTTCTCCCAGCGCATACATCCAATACTTTGTAAGTATCGAAACAATGCGTCCCGCAATCATGGAAAAAACCAGATTTGGATATATCCACATCCATTTTTTCGGCATAAAACGGTATAGTAACCCTGTGAGAAGACCATACACTGCCAGCTCAAATACCATTGGCACTGCCACAGTGGGAAAAGGCGGCATGCCGAACAAAAAGCTTCTGATAAGCGGCGCTGTAGCACCAACGATCATTCCGTGCCAACAACCGCAAATCAATCCGCAGAGAAACACCGGAATGTGCATTAAACACAGAATATTACCAAGTTCCCTGCTGTTTGCCGTCAAAAAAGGCAGCAGCAGACAAAGCGCCAGACACATTCCGGAGCATGCCAATTTCAAAAGAGCTTTTCTTCTGGCAAAATTCATTTAGTTTCCTCTTTTTCGTTCTTCTTTTCCGGGGGAGTAATGCGGAAATACTTATAGAGTTTTTCCATCATATCCTCCGGCATTTCTCTTGCCACGGGGATCTGCTCCGCGGCGCAGTTTACAGTTGCGTCGGAAAGTGCCTTGGCAAAGCGCACACAGCGCCCCAACGGTTCAGCAGCAAGAGGCGCGGGAATATCGTATCGGGAATGCCCCCCCGCTTGACCATCACGGGCAACACCCACCGAAGGCACGCCCCGCAGGGCAAAGGGTGCAGAATCGCTGGAATGCACATTGCGGCTGTACTTGGATATATAGCCCATTCCAAGCGAAAGCTCCTTTACCCAATTCTGCATTTCTTCCGAACCCGTGATCATGGTGAGGTTACTGCCAAATGCAGTACCTGTCATATCAAAATTGATGCAGAATACTGCGTTTTTTACATCCTCTTCATGATTTTCGGCATGATGCTTGGAGCCGAGCAACCCCTGTTCTTCCGAACCGCACCAAATAAAACGCACGGTACGCAAAGGAGGATTTTGCAAAAAGTGTTCATACATCGCCAAAAGATTGGCACTGCCCGAAGCATTGTCCCACGCACCAAGACCGTACCATGTACTGTCGTAGTGGGCAGTCATGAAAATGATTTGATCGGGATATTTCGTTCCCTTAATTTCTGCCACCACATTTTGGGAGGGATTTTCTCCCATCGTCGCCTCCAGCTCAACTTTCACGCGTGTCGCACCCGACTGCACCAATTTCAGTGCATCATGAGAATGCATGCAAAGTCCGGGCAAATGTCCCACATCCTTGGTGAAATGCTCACGCAGAAGCTTGCGGTCAATGTCGGTGCGTGCGGGATCCTCATCGTAGCGTCCCGAGAAGCAGAGGAACGCCGCTGCCCCCGATCCCACCAAATTTTTGTAGGTATCCTGACGCAAATTATCTACCAAAACCACTTTACCTGCGGCATTTGCCAGATCTTCTTTGGTACCCGATTCGGCAAACAATAGATCGGCTTCTATGCCTCCCTCGGGCAGCGCACCCGAGCGGGCAACACCTACAACAGGGATCTCACAGTATTCGGGCTCAGTTACTGTCAAACTTGCTTTTGTCACATCACCTGCCAGCACGGTAAAGTGCTCCAGCTCTGCATCTCCGCCCCGCGCCTTGATTTCGGACAGAATCAATTCTGCGGCGCGCAGTTCATTCTCGGTGCCTCCGAATCGGTTAAAGGAAAGACGGTATATAAAATCCAGTTGTTCTCTTCCGTTCATATAGTTTTCTCCTCTACAAGCCACAGCAGTTTTGCATCATATTCTTCACCACTTGCGGTAAATGTCAGACCCTTTTTCAATTCTTCTCCGCTGTATATGTCACCTGACAGCATATCGCGATAGGTAGCATCCTTATTGGCAAGAGAAATTTTCATGGGAGCAGTCACGAAGCCCGCTTTGGCACTCTTCTTGAAAGAAAGTCCAAACAGGAACTGGGTAGCTTCCTCATTGGCGTAGTAGTGACATTCATAACACTTTTCAAAGGGACATGCAAGGCTGTAGTATTCGCCTGTGCGGATCAGCGATTCATATTGATGATACTCTGCCGTCTGGCGGGACATAATGTCCTTGATGGGCTCTGTCATACGTAAAATGTTCAGTTCGTATCCAAGCATACCGCCTACTGCTACTTTATAGCGGAAGTCTAGACTCTTTTCGTTCTCACCCGGATTGGAAACATGACAGCTCATGGTTGCCGCAGGATATGCAAGCAGAGCCGAGCGCTGCATCCAAATGCGGGAATAGGGATGGGTATTATCACTTGCCCAGATCTGCCAGCCGTAGCACATCATACCCAGGTCATAGCGTCCGCCGCCACCCGAGCAGGTTTCGATCATAGCATCGGGGAAGGTCTCATTGAACCATTCCAAAAGTTCATATACGCCCTTTTGATAACGGAAGAACACCTCGCTCTGCGCTTCTGCTGGCAGTGCGGCAGAACCCGCCTCGGAAAGATGACGGTTCATATCCCACTTAAAATAATCAATGGCAACACCGTCAAACGTCTTGGCAAAACTGCTCTTCAAATAGGCAATCACAGATGGGTTGGACATATCCAGTACCAATTGATCTCTGGAAAGAGAGGTCGGGCGTCCCGGCACACGCAGGCACCAATCGGGGTGAGAGCGGTACAGTTCCGAATCGGGATTGACCATTTCAGGCTCGATCCAGATACCAAAGGAAATTCCCTTTGCTTTGACACGGTCCACAAAAGATTTGAGTCCGTTTTTGAATTTTTCGGGATTGGGGGTCCAGTCACCAAGACCCGCATGGTCATGATTGCGCTCTCCAAACCAACCGTCATCCATAACCAACATATCGAAGCCGCATTTTGCCGACTCCTCGGCAAAAGCGACCAGCTTTTCTTCGTCAATATTGAAATAGCAGGCTTCCCATGTATTCAGTACTACGGGATGGGGATTTTTCACCGCCTTTTCCGGCAAAATATGTCCCAAAACAAAGCGATGGAAATTGCGGCTCATATCGCCAAATCCCTTACTTGAATAGGTCATCACCGCTTCGGGCGACACAAAACGTTCGCCGCCTTTTAAGGTATAACGGAAGCATTCACTGCCAAGTCCCGTCTGCACACGGGTACATTCCGTCTGATCCACTTCCACCTCGGCAAGGAAACTGCCCGAATAAACCAAGTTAAAGCCGTAAACATCCCCCTTGGTTTCGGTCGCCTTGTGATCGCACAGTGCAAAGAAGGGGTTGAACTGGGGGCTGGACGCACCGCGGCGGGAAAATACACTCTGATTGCCGGGGGCAATGGGACGGCGGGACAAATGACGTTCATCGTAGTGCCCGCCATACAAAGTGACCATATCATACTCGCAGCCGGGCAGATCCAGCGTCATGGACATACACTTTTCGATCACCACATCGTCCTTTTTATTGTTGATCAGCTCCATATGGCGGGTGATCACATCACAGTCATAAAATACGGTATAATAAAGGTTTAATAAACAGCCTGTCACCTTATCTTCCATAGTGATGCACAGCGTTTTGACATTATCACCGCTTCTGGCCTGAGGCAATCCGGGAATTTCGGCAATCCCATCGATATAGCGGTAGGATTTATAGTCAAAGGATGTCACACTGTTTCCATCCTTGCCCTGCAAGCGAAGCGCAGCGGTGCGAAAATCACCGGCACCAAAAAAGGATATTTCCTGGGGAAAAATATCGGGCGACCAAGTATTACCGAACTCGGCAAGATAGGGAGAAAAAGAAACCACATAGGGATCCCACGCTTTGATCTCTCCGCTCTTTTTGCCGTAGTACAGGTGCACGGGATATTTTCCGTGCGCTATCTGAAACGCATACGCAGTATGCTTGGTTGTTAATGTGAAAATTCCTTGTTTTCTTGAAAAGTGAATTGCCATTGTCTTGTCCTCCCTTATGGGGTATGTGATTTTGCCGTGTACTACAAATGGTACTAAGCAAATTATATCACATTATGACATTTTTTACAATACCGAAAGCAATTTTTACATAAGTATTTTACCGAACCTCTTGCATTTTTTTATCAAAAGATTATAATAAAGTTATGATCAAATAAGCGAGGAAATCATGAAAAAGAAAAGAACAAAACTAAAGGATCGCCGCCTTCCCGATTATACAAGAGGCGAGGAATGGTTTAATACCATTTCACATATAGTGGGCGGCGGGCTCGGTATTGCCGCGCTGACGCTGTGCGTAGTAATTTCCGCCATCAAAAGCGACGCATGGGCTGTCGTCAGCTCTGCTATTTACGGCGCATCCCTTGTCATTTTATATGCAATGTCCAGTATTTATCACGGATTAAGAGCCCCCCTTGCCAAAAAAGTATTTCAAATACTGGATCACTGTGCCATCTATTTTTTGATCGCCGGTACATATACGCCGGTACTTCTCTGCTCTGTTCGCCGTGTTTCCCCCGGCTGGGCATGGACAATGTTCGGCATCGTATGGGGGCTTACCGCCCTTGCCGTAACCCTCAATGCCATTGACCTTGATAAATTCGAAAAATTCTCCATGGCATGCTACATCGGCATGGGTTGGTGCATCGTCATTGCCGCCAAGGTGACTATTCAAGCAGTTCCCTTTTGGGGATTGATGTTCATTTTGATCGGCGGCATTGCCTATACTGTGGGTGCAGTGCTGTTCGTCCTTGGCGAAAAGATCCGCTATATGCATTCTATGTTCCACCTGTTTGTGGTGGCAGGCAGTGTACTGCACTTTTTCGGGATTCTGTTTTATGTCATTCTATAAAAAGCTCCTCCACGGGAGCTTTTCTGTTTCATAAAACAATTTTGCAAGTAATCTGAAAAAACTGCGGCAGGAAAAAGGGCTGCCCTGGGAGCAGGCGGCATCTGCCCTTGGTGTCACCTATCATTGACAATTCAAGAATAATCGCAAATAATGCCGAAAGCTTCCTCTTGACAACCGTACAAATATCATGTATAATGTACTAACTGCCGTATGGGTCCGTAAAGGTTTCGACGGGGATTTTGCGGCAGGATAAGCGTGGCGGGCCGGACAATCCCGAAAAAGGTCCAACTTAAAATTAAACGCTAACAATAGAACTGTAGCTCTGGCTGCCTAATTAGGCAGTGCCGCGGCCAATAAGTGCCGCCCGTTCCTTGGATGAGTATCGCGGCTTCCAACGAGCGTCAAATCAGCGGTGAACGTGCATCGGGCTTTCGTCCTTGAACCGATCATGCATCAAAGGGCTGCTTCCGAAATGAGCCTGTTTGTCGGCGCATAGCGGGAGGAGAACCAAAAGATAAACTGCCCACGGAGAAGGTCCTGTCAAGAGGTTTTCGGACAGGGGTTCGATTCCCCTCGGATCCACCAAATAGAAGAAGCACCCTTTCGAGGGTGCTTCTTTTATTTGATGATAAATGAAGGGAATCGAACGGGTCGGAAGTGAATGACCTGCCGGTGGCAGGTCAGAGCCGACCCAGGACCGAGCCCGCAGGCGAGACGATTCCCCTCGGATCCACCATAAAAAAGAGTAGGAGTGCAAAGCGCTCCTACCCTTTTTTATCTTGAAATCTGCACGAATTGTACAGTAATTTCAAAACAACAATCATTTTATATAAAAGCATCCTCAATGTCTTTTCAGCATGGAAAATCTATGGTATAATAAACTCAACACACCGTTTAGAACGCTCATTTTTAAGTCGCTTCCATTATGACACATTGTATGGTATAATTCAAATACAGTACCGGTATAAACAGTTTCAAGGAGGTAATCATTATGGCAACAACTATGGGACAAATTATAAAAAGGTTGCGCAAGGGACGCGGCCTTACACAAGAAGAGCTTGCCCAACGAATAGGCGTTACTTATCAAGCCGTTTCCAAATGGGAAAATGATTACGGTATGCCCGATATTTCACAGATCGTACCGTTGGCATCGGTATTCGACGTCAGCACTGATGTATTATTTGGAATAGACAGAACAACAGAATTTGAGGAAGCTCTCAAAATCGTTTCGGCTGCGGATGCTGTAAAAGAATACGGCAAACTTGAGACATATTTGAACGCATATAATATTTTAACTGACGGTTTGAAGAAATATCCCAATAACCTTATGATAATGAATAATTGCATGAGTTTGGGGGTTGCGTTGGCAATGCCCGAAAACGGATGGATTTACGCCAAGAATCGCGCCGATTCCATTATTTCCGAAACGATTCGGCAAGCTAATTTCATAATTGCTAATTCAAAGAATATAACTGATATTTTACGTGCGCGCCAGTGTTTGGTTTTTTTATATAGCGCAAATAAAAAATTCGATTTAGCAACAGTGGAAGCCCGTAATTTTCCGGTTCGTACGGATTTTACACTATATTCCAATATGGCAAGAGTTAATGAGTATATGGGTGATTATGCGCGCGAGGCAACGTATTTGTGCAGTGATATTGATTATTCACTGCAGGCCTTTGAAGATAATACCGCACGTCTCGGCGCAGCCTATTATAATAGCGGAAAGTATACCGACGCAATTGAAGTATATGAGATCTTCTTTGCCGTGATGCATGCTATTTTCAAAGATGAATGCCCGCCGCCCTACCACGACTTCGATTCCGGAGATTGTTATTTACTACTTGCCAAATCATATCTTGCTATCGGAAAAGAAAACAAAGCAATGGATGCCGTAGAAAAATCCGTATTATACTATGTCAATCTTTTTAATAAACATAAAAACGATCGCATTGATTTGCGCAAGCTAATGACAAACTCCCCTCTCGTATGCAAAACCGAAGTGCCCTCGTATATTTGCAGAGATACGATCAAGCAAAAGCTTCTTGAGAAATTGAAAGACAAGGCCATTCAGCCACTATGCAAAAATGAACGTTTTACAGAATTGTATAAGATCGTTACCGGTCTGTCTGATTGATGGGTCTTGCACATTTACATTAATATAAAAGAACAACTTATTGAAAAAAAGAGGGATCGTACACATTTTAATGCGATTCCTCTTTGTTATTACTTTAGGAACGATCCATGACAGATCGGGAACAGTTACCCCGCACTTCCATTTCGAAACAGCCTTGCAGGTGACACCAAGTAAATCCGCCAAATTTTCCTATATAAGAGCATTTTCTTACACAGTTTCTTTATTCTTTTTCCAGTGTTATTCATACTATCACATAAACCGAGAAAAAGCATTCTTATCTACTTGACAAAACCGGTCATATCAGTTATAGTTATATTGCACTCAATTAAATTTAGGCAAATCAATCGATAATAAAGATAACAAAAGCGTTGAGATCACCGCTTGTTGTGCATCCGACGAGCAGAAAGCAAAACCGGAGGAATACCTTTTATGAAAACAAAAAAAGAAAAACTGTTACTGATAGCAGGAACCGTATGGGGACTTGCGGGAGTAAATATTCTGCGTATCGGCATCGTTTCTTTGATCAAAAGCTTTGGCGAAAAAAATCATGCCGTTTTTGCACTGATGTTGTTAATTGCCGCAATGATACTGACCGGATTTTTGATAATGTTCCGCATGGTAGTAAAGCGGAATACAAAACGCATCCTCTCGTATCCGGAAAAGAAATCCGTCTTTGCTTTTTTGGATGCAAAGGGATACCTTCTGATGCTTTTTATGATGGGGCTTGGTATTGTACTGCGCTCTTTTGATCTGTTGCCAAATGCCTTTTTCGCCGTGTTCTACACAGGGCTAGGTACAGCCCTTACCCTTGCGGGAGGGATGTTTATATACAACTATTTTAGCACACCGACAAAGGAAACCCACAAATGAAATTACGTATACTTATCTTTATATTATCGGGACTATGTACGTTGGCTTTGGGAACGGCAGGCATATTTCTTCCGATTTTACCGACAGTTCCTCTCTATTTGTTAACACTTGTCCTGTTTGCCAACAGCTCCGACCGTCTGCACGCCTGGTATATACAAACTAAGCTATATAAAAAATATTTATTACCTTACCTGCAAGCCGGCGGACTGACCAAAAGAGCCAAGATCCACCTGATTTTATTTGTCACTGCACAAATACTGATCGCACTGTTTTTGGTAAGAGACAGCATCATCGGTCTTTTGATCTGTGCTGCCGTTTACATGGGCTTTCTTTTGAGTATGCTTTTGGCAGTCAAAACCGTCTTTTTACCAAGCAAACGGGAGGAAAAGAAAGATGAATGATACCAAATACAAAGCTCTCAAATTGGAAAATCAACTGTGCTTTCCGCTGTATGCCGCCTTTGGAGAGATGGCAAGCAGGACAGACCGTATCCGTATGTTCCCTGATCTTACATATACCCGGTATATTTCCATGACAGTATTGAGGAAACAATGCAGTTAGATCAACTGCTGTATAAGCTGCTTGGTGCCTTTCCAAACCGGCACTCCGCCAAAAGCCCGATCCAATATGTCGGACATTGAAAAAAGCTCATTGACTTCCTCATCATTTTGTGCTAAACTAAAGCCGTTTTGAGGAGGTGTTTTTCCATGCATAAATCTGAAAAGAAAAGTAAATTTACATTACTTCGCCGTTTCCTGCCTTATTACAAAAAATACAAATGGATCTTAATGTTCGACTTGCTTTGCGCTGCATTGACTACCGTATGCGAGTTGGTGCTCCCCATGATCGTTCGCGAGATCACAGGCTCTGCCACTGCAGGTACGCTTGCCGCATCCCTCGTTTGGAAATGCGGTATTCTCTACATATGTCTGCGCATAATAGACGCCGCCGCCTATTATTATATGGCATCGGTGGGGCACGTCATGGGTTCGCGCTTGGAGACCGATATGCGCCGTGATTTCTTCGGTCATCTGCAAAAGCTATCTTTTTCCTATTATGATAACGCCAAAGTAGGCTCTCTGATGTCACGGCTTACCAGTGACCTTTTTGATGTTACCGAATTTGCGCATCACTGTCCCGAAGAATTTTTCATTGCGGGCATCAAGATCATCGTATCGTTTATTATTCTCTGCACCATGAGCGTTCCTTTGACGCTGATCATCTTTGCGGTCGTCCCGCCCATGGCTGTGGTGCTTTCCATTTTCAACCGCCACTTGCGCGCAGGCTTTCGCGATTCGCGCAAACAAGTTGGGGAATTGAATTCACAGGTAGAAGACAGCCTGCTTGGTATTCGCGTGGTCAAATCCTTTGCCAACGAAGAAATTGAAAAGAAAAAATTCGGCAAAGCAAATGAAAAATTTCTTTCCATTAAATCCAGAGTATATCACATTATGGGAGGGTTCCACGCCTCCACCCGTTTGTTTGACGGACTCATGTATATTGTGGTCGTCATTGCAGGCGCACTTTTCATGCTAAATGGCGGCATTTCCCCTGCCGACTTCGTAGCATACCTTCTGTTTGTATCCACCCTCATCACCTCTATCCGACGCATTGTGGAATTCACAGAGCAATTCCAAAGAGGCATGACCGGTATTGAACGCTTCTGCGAGGTCATGGATACCGATCCCGAAATACAAAACGCCAAAAATGCCATGCCCATTGGCAGAGTGGACGGTAACATATCCTTCAAAGATGTTTCCTTCCGTTATGAAACCGAAAATCAAAACGTACTGACCCATTTGAATCTGGAGGTCAAAGCAGGCGAAAGCATTGCCCTTGTAGGTCCTTCAGGGGGCGGCAAGACCACGCTTTGTTCGCTCATTCCCCGTTTCTACGACGTAACCTCAGGCAGTATTCTCATTGACGGAAAAGACATCCGACAGGTTACGCTGGACTCTTTGAGGGAAAACATCGGTGTTGTGCAGCAAGATGTCTACCTTTTCTCGGGCAGTATCCGTGAAAATATTGCCTACGGCAAAATGGATGCCACAGATGAAGAGATCCGCGCAGCGGCAAAACTGGCGGGCGCCGACTCCTTTATCGAAGCATTGCCGAACGGCTACGATACCTATGTGGGCGAACGGGGTATAAAGCTTTCAGGCGGTCAAAAACAGCGTATCTCCATTGCCCGTGTATTCTTAAAAAATCCTCCTGTTTTGATTCTCGACGAAGCCACTTCTGCTCTTGACAATGAAAGCGAACGATTGGTGCAGCAATCGCTTGAAAAACTGGCAAAGGGACGCACCACCTTCACCATTGCACACAGACTAACCACCATCAAAGGGGCAGACCGTATTCTTGTGCTGACTGAAAACGGTATTGAAGAATCGGGCACACATGAAGAACTCATGAAAAAAGGCGGCATATACAGCGAACTTTATCACCTGTATGCCACCGTTTGATGCATTTATTGATTAAAAAACGGCATCCAATGTTCAAGGATGCCGTTTTTCCATTATGCTCGTATTACCGTAACATCGCAATATCTCACAATACTCTTGTCCCCATCTTCGCTTCGCACGCAGATTCTTCCCTTACCAACAGCCAGCGCCGTCACCACACCGTTACTGTCCACCGATAATATCTCCGGTGTTGTACTGGTAAATGTAACGCCCTGCTCTGTGGCACTGCTCGGAATAGGAGTCGCTACCACACGAAAGGATTCTTCCACACGCATAGTTATAATATAAATATTCAAATCAATACGCGTTATTTTGTCCTCGCCGGGAATAAACGGTTTTTGCACAATGGTCAGATTCACTTGATCGTAGATCTTACCATCCTCCGTGGCGGCGGTCAAAACGGTTGTACCTCCGGCAACCAGACCGGTAATAACTCCGTTCTGATCCACCGATGCAATGCGTGGATTGGAACTAAACCACTGAATGGTTTGATCGGTGGCGTTGGCAGGCATAATCACTGCCTCAAACTGTCTTGTAGTGCCGGCAGTAATACCGTCTTCCGCATTTCCGCGAATTTCTATGCTTTCCACAGCCACAACGGTATCAGTAACTGTAAACTGGCAGGTGGCAGTATGCCCCTGGCAAGTGGCAGTCACAACCGCCTGCCCCACACCAACCGCAGTCACTTTACAGTTGTTTCCGCTGGGCATGATCTCACATACCGAAGGATTATCTACTGTATAATGAACTTTAGGAGCAGTGGCATTGTAAGGGCGCACCGTGGAGACCAACAAATGGCTTTCTCCAAAATTCAAATTCATGGTTGTATTGTTAAGCGCAATGGAACTAACATCAATGCCGCTGACATTTCCCGACATTTCATTATCCAAATTAGGATCATTTCCCCCGGGAACTGTAACTTCTTTGCCGCATGCGGCCAAAAACAGCATGCATCCTAATAACAGTGCCGACAGCAGCGCTTTTCTTTTTATCATGTTTCATTACCATCCTTTGGTGTTTCGGTCTCCAATGTCTCTTTCACACTGGAAAACAGTGTTGCCACATTTTGAAGTTCGCTTGGCACAATCAACTTAGTGGCATTGCCGTTCGCCAACACTTTCAGCGCTTCATAGCCTTGCAATGTGACATAGGCAGTATCTGCCTTCGCTTCCACAATTCTGCGAATTGCTTCACTTTGACCTTCGGCTTCGGTAATGAGCGCCTGTTTCTTTGCCTCAGCACGCAAAATAGTGGATTCTTTTTCTGCCTGCGCACGCAAAATCGCCGCTTCCCGTTCGCCTTCGGCTCTGAGCACATTACTGGTCTTTTCACCTTCTGCCAGCAGAATCGCTTCTCTTCTCTCGCGCTCCGCACGCATCTGCTTTTCCATGGCATCGCGAATTGCTTTGGGCGGGTCGATATTTTTCAGTTCCACACGGTTGATCTTAATTCCCCAAGGGTCGGTGGCTTCATCCAAAATCGTGCGCATTTTGGTGTTGACCGTATCACGGCTGGTCAATGTTTCATCCAGTTCCATTTCACCAACGATATTACGCAGTGTGGTAGCTGTCAGATTCTCAATGGCGTTGATGGGTCTTTCCACACCGTAGGTGTACAGCTTTGGGTCTGTAACCTGATAATATACTACCGTGTCAATATGCATGGTTACATTATCTTTTGTAATAATGGGCTGGGGCGGAAAATCTGCCACATGCTCCTTTAAACTGATAGGGCGCTTTGCGGAATCAAAGAAAGGAATCAGCATATGCACACCGGTATCCAGCGTTTTGTGATATTTTCCCACACGCTCTACCACAATGGCAGTACTCTGACGCACGATCTTTAACGACATTTTCAAAATAATAAAAAGTGCTGCAGCAACAACTATTAAAACAACAATAATATCATCCATTATTTCAATCTACCTTTCTGACCTTTAATTTGTTACCCGAAATCTCCAGTATTTCCACTTCGGATCCTGCCGTTATCTCATCATTCGATACGGCATTCCATATAACACCGTTTAACTTAACAGTTCCCGGTTCATTCTTATGGCAAGAAGTGATCAGTACAACCTGCTTGCCGATCAAGGAATCTTTGTTGGTTGGCATTGTTTCTTTTTTGAGTACCTTCATGGTCATTCTGCGCAAGAAGATCAAGCATATCAGCGAAAGAACGATCGCAGTGGGAATCTGCAGATACAGCGAAGCGTCAAAAAACGCTAAAATAAGTGCTGCAAGTGCTCCGGGCACAAACCATATACTAACAAGCTCTTGCGTAATTGCCTCCAATACCAAAGCAGCTGCCAACACCGCTGTCCATATCCAAATCACGATACCACGCTCCTTTCATTGTAAAAGCTCGGGCATTTGCCCACTGCTTCATCTTAATTTTATCAAAACACTCCAAAAAAGTCAATACGTTTTTTCAGAAATATATACATTCTCCCCGCTGCCAAATTCTGAAATACGGTTGATTCTTTTATAAAAAAGTGATATAATATGTTATTGAGCAGATTCATTCAGAACATAAATAACCATCGGAGAGATACATGGACATTTCCTGTTTTCGCACATGGGCTGAAATAGACCTAGATGCCCTTGCACACAATTTTAATACAGTCCGACGCATATTACCCCAAGGCACTAAGATCGCTGCAGTGATCAAAGCGAATGCATATGGTCACGGCGCCATTCGGATCGCCAAAGCACTTTCCCAAAAAGCTGATTATTTTGCTGTTGCCATGCCCGAAGAGGGCTATGAACTGCGCCACGCGGGTATTTCCGACCCTATTCTTGTTCTGGGTCATGCCCCCGAAGGTCAATGGGAATCAATGGTGAAACAAGACCTGACCGCTACCATCTGCGATACTGCAGAAGCTTGCCATCTATCTGAAATCGCATGCAGACAAGGAAAAAAAGCCTTGGTACATCTTGCCATTGATACCGGTATGAACCGCATCGGATGGATCCCCGGCGAGGATTCATTGGAGCAAATCCTCAGCGTTTCCCGTCTTCCCGGTCTTTCCATCGAAGGTGCGTTTTCCCATTTTGCCAAATCAGATACCCCCTGCGATCTTAGCTACGCCAAGCAGCAAGCAGAGCTTTTTATGCGGTTTACTAACCGCATTATACAAGCAGGCATACCTCTTCCCATTCGCCACATCTGTAACAGCGCCGCTGTATTCTCTTTGTCTGTTCCCCTTGACATGGTACGTCTGGGAATTGCATTGTACGGTCTTTGCCCCAGCAACGAACTGCCCATTCCCCAAAGCCACGGTATTCGTCCCGTTATGCACCTGCGCTCCCGTATTACGCAGATCAAAACACTTCCCAAAGGTTCTCCTGTTTCCTATTCCTGCACCTATATTACCGAAAAAGAAACGAAAGTGGCAACTGTCTGCGCAGGTTATGCGGACGGCGTTCCCAGACTGCTTTCGAACAGGGGTTATCTGTTGGTAAACGGAAAAAAAGCCCCCATTTTGGGACGCGTTTGCATGGATCAGCTAATGGTAGATGTCACCGATATCCCAAATGTAAAAAAAGGCGATGCGGTAACCATATTCGGTGTGGACAACGATAGCTACCTGTCTGCCGATGAGCTCGCTTCCCTTTGCGACACAATCGGATATGAGGTCATTACAGGCATTGACCGCAGAGTCCCTCGGGTGGCGCAAAAAGAAGGAAATGTCGTTTCTATTGACAGTTCTTTACCATTTTGTTAATAATTAAAATCAGATTTTTTGCAAAAAAATCTTGACAAATTATCTCAATCGTGATAAAATGCATTCATATAATAGCTATGACGAAGACTGCCTTGAAGATAAGGTATACAGAGAGCCTGTGGTTGGTGAAAACAGGACGCCGCGTTTCAATGTGCTATCCCTTCCGAGCTGAAGGTCCCAAAGGATTTCCAAGTAGGCGCCTTCCGTATGGCTGCGTAAAAGCCTAGGACTTGTTTGAGTCCGTGAGTGGCGCAAATGCGCAATTTGAGTGGTACCGCGGGTTATTGTATCCCGTCTCAAAGAACTTAACTTTGGGACGGGATTTATATTTGCCCGTTCCTCAACAAGAAAGGAACCAAAACTATGGCAAGCAATCAAACATTTGAAGAAAAATTGGCTCTCACAGCTGCCCGTATCCGTGAGATGCGCGAGATCAAGGGCTTTTCGGTAGCGGAGATGGCAGAAAAAACCGACACCACCGAAAAAGAATATCGTAATTATGAAGACGGTAACACCGACTTCCCTTTCAACTTCTTACACAAATGCGCCCTTGCTTTTGGAATCGACCTTTTGGCACTTCTGGAAGGAAGCACACCGAAACTGCGTACATACACCGTAACCCGCAGCGGAGAAGGTGAAAAAACGGTTGACGAAAACGGCATTCAGATCTCTCGTCTGGCGCCCCTGTTCAGCAACAAATTGGCTGAACCCTACTATGTAAAATATGCTTACAGTGCAGAACAACAAAACATGCCCATTCGCACCAATACCCATAAAGGACAGGAATTCGACTATGTCGTTTCGGGCTCCTTGAAAGTACAGGTTGGTGCCAACACCGAGATCCTGCATCCCGGCGACAGCATTCTTTACAATTCCAGCGAACCCCACGGTATGATTGCCGTCGGCGGAAACGATTGCATGTTCTTGGCAGTGGTTCTGCCCGGCGATGACGCACCCGAAGAAGAAACATTGCAAACCGTTGTCAGTGCACGCAGTAATACACCCTTGCTTTGCGAAAAATTCATCCATTGCACTGAAAACAGCAAGGGCGTTCTCAAGGATATCACCTTTACAAACGAAAACACCTACAACTTCGGCTTTGACACAGTGGATGCCATTGCCGACCGCTATCCCGATAAGCTGGCACTGCTTCACGTGGATAAGCATTTGAATGAACGCCGATTCACCTTCGCAGATATCAAGCGTGAAAGCGCCCGTGCAGCCAACTATCTGCGTTCTCTCGGTATCAAAAAAGGCGACAAAGTCATGCTGGTACTCAAACGCCACTACCAGTTCTGGTTTGTAATGACCGCCCTTCATAAGATGGGGGTTATCGCCATCCCCGCCAGCAACCAGCTGGTTGCCCACGACTTCGAATACCGTTTCACCTCCGCGGGCATCAGCGCCATCATCTGCACCTCAGACAACAATATTCCTCACCAAGTTGAACTGGCAAATGAAAAAGCAAAAACGCTTACCAATATGATCGTGGTGGGTGGAAGCCGCGACGGTTGGCACGACTTTGATGCGGAATATAAATCCTTCTCAAGCTATTTCCCCCGCAGTATCGATACTCCCTGCGGCAGAGATCTGTCTCTGATGTTCTTCACGTCAGGTACCACGGGATATCCCAAGATTGCAGCGCACTCCTATCTGTACGCGCTCGGTCACTTCATCACCGCAAAGTATTGGCACTGCTGTGAACGCGACGGACTGCACTTTACCATCTCCGATACCGGTTGGGGTAAAGCACTTTGGGGCAAGCTGTACGGTCAATGGCTGTGCGAAGGCGCCGTATTCGTTTATGATTTTGACCGCTTTGACGCCAACGCCATCATGCCCATGTTTGCCAAATACGGCATCACCACATTCTGTGCCCCTCCCACCATGCTCCGTATGTTCATCAAGGAGGATCTTTCCAAATATGATCTGTCGGGAATCCACCACATGACCACCGCCGGCGAAGCCCTCAACCCCGAGGTCTTCCGTCAATTCGAGGCGGCAACAGGACTCCAGATCATGGAAGGCTTCGGACAAACCGAAACCACTCTCCTAATCGGCAACCTGGCAGGATCTGCTCCCAAACTGGGCTCCATGGGTAAACCCTCTCCTCTTTATGATATTGAGATCGTCGATCCGGACGGCAACCCCGTGCCTCTTGGTGAAACAGGTGAAATCGTGGTCCATACTGACAAATACGTTCCCTGCGGTCTGTACAGCGGATACTATAACGATGAGCAGAAAACCAATGAAGCCTGGCACGACGGTCTGTATCACACGGGTGATACCGCGTGGAAAGACGAAGACGGTTACTACTGGTATGTGGGACGTACCGACGATGTGATCAAGTCCTCGGGTTACCGCATCGGTCCGTTCGAGATCGAAAGCGTCATTATGGAACTTCCTTACGTTTTGGAATGCGGTGTATCTGCCGCTCCCGACGAAGTAAGAGGTCAGGTGGTTAAGGCAAGCGTCGTGCTTGTTAAGGGTACTGAGCCCACAGAAGAACTGAAGAAAGAAATTCAGAACTATGTCAAAGAGCACACCGCTCCTTACAAATATCCCAGAATCGTTGTATTCCGTGATGAACTTCCCAAATCCACCTCGGGTAAGATCCAGCGCAACAAGCTGTGAGGTAAAACATGAAACGCGTAATCCTCTTCGCCGGACACTACGGCAGCGGCAAAACCAATATTGCCGTAAACTATGCCGTGAATATGGCAAAACAGGGCGTTGACACCGCCTTTTTGGATATCGATATCGTCAATCCCTACTACCGTGCCAAGGACAGTGAGGAACTTCTGAATACGTACGGAGTAGAATTCATTTCTTCGGAATACGCCAACTCCAACGTGGATGTTCCCGCCCTTCCCAATGAAATGTATGCGGTCATGGACCGTCCCCAAAAAAGCTATGTGTTGGATGTGGGCGGAGACGACCGCGGCGCGCTCGCTCTTGGCAGACTGACTCCCGGCATTTTGGAAGAAAACAATTACGAAATGCTGCTTGTCTATAACGCCTGCCGCCCGCTGACAGGAGATGTGGAAGGAGCACTGGAAGTTGCCGCTGAGATCTATGCCGCCTGCCGCCTGCCCTTCACAGGAATTGTTAACAACAGCAATATAGGCAAAGAAACCACAGCCCAAACGGTAATTGCAAACTATGAAAAAGCAAAAGCGGTCGCCGCGGCGCTGAATCTTCCCATTGTAATGAACACGGTGCGTGTTGATCTTCTTCCCCAACTGGAAGGAAAGATCCCCAATCTCTTCCCGCTTACTCTGCAAAACAAACGCCTTTACGGCACACAATCATAAACTTCTTTTAGGAGGTACTGCAAAATGGCAAAAGTAACTTTTAAAACCGATCTCTGTAAGGGATGCGGACTGTGCGTTTCCGCCTGTCCCAAGAAGATCCTTGCTATGTCCAAAGACGTGATCAACGCCAAAGGACATCACCCTGCTGAAATGACCAACGAATCTGCCTGCATCGGCTGCGCATTCTGCGCTACCATGTGTCCCGACTGCGTGATCACCGTCGAAAAATAAGATAGGAGAAAAAAACAATGTCTGAAAAAGTATTGATGAAAGGCAACGAGGCAATTGCCGAAGCTGCCATTCTTTGCGGATGCCGCCACTACTACGGCTATCCCATCACCCCTCAAACCGAAGTTGCCGCATACATGGCAAAGCGCATGCCTAAAGTTGGTGGCGTATTCCTGCAGGCCGAATCCGAGATTGCCGCTGTCAACATGGTTATCGGCACCTCTGCCGCAGGCTGTCGCGTAATGACCTCTTCCTCCTCTCCCGGTATTTCTCTGAAGAGCGAAGGGCTTTCTTACATGGCAGGCTGTGATCTGCCCGCACTGATCGTAAACGTACAGCGCGGCGGTCCCGGACTTGGCGGCATTCAGCCTTCCCAGTCCGACTACTTCCAGGCTACCCGCGGCGGCGGTCACGGTGACTATCACATGATCGTACTTGCCCCTGCTTCCATTCAAGAAATGGTTGATATGACTGTAAAGGGATTTGCCCTTGCCGACAAGTATCGTATGCCTTGTATGTTGCTGGCTGACGGTACCATGGGACAGATGATGGAACCGGTTTCTTTGGATATAACCGCTCCCGAAACGGTGGAAAAGCCTTGGGCAGTTACCGGTACCGGTTGCAAACGTCCCCATAACGTAGTAAACTCCCTTTCTTTGAACTCTGAAGAACTGGAAGTTTGGAACTTCGAACGCTTTAAGCGCTATGAAACACTGGCAGAAAACGAAACCATGTACGAAGAATACTGCATGGATGATGCCGAGATCTGCGTGGTTGCCTTTGGTATTGCCGCCCGCGTTTCCAAGAACGCCATCGATGCCGCCCGCGCGCAGGGCGTAAAGGTCGGCATGGTTCGTCCCATCACCCTGTATCCCTTCCCTAAGGCTCCCCTGCTCAAGGCAGCCGAACACTGCAAGTCCTTTATCTCTGTGGAACTGTCCATGGGTCAGATGATCGAAGATGTGGAACTGGCAATTCGTTGCAAACGCCCTGTTACACTTTGCAACCGCGTCGGCGGTCTGATCCCCACTCCCGAACAGGTACTTGCTTCCATTCTGAAAGCCAATGAAATGTGAGGTGTACAAACATGGTCGTATTTGAAAAACCGAAAGCATTGACCGATAATCAACTGCACTACTGTCCCGGCTGTACCCACGGTATCATTCACCGTCTGGTGGCAGAAGCAATGGACGAACTGGGCATCGAAGGCAAAACCGTTGGTATTGCCTCGGTTGGTTGCTCGGTATTTACCTATAACTATTTTAACTGTGATATGGTGCAGGCAGCCCATGGCAGAGCACCTGCTGTTGCCACCGGTGTAAAACGCGCCAATCCCGAAAACATCGTATTCACCTATCAGGGCGACGGTGACCTTGCCGCCATCGGCACAGCGGAAACCGTTCACGCAGCTGCCCGAGGCGAAAATATCACCGTAATTTTCGTCAACAACGCAATTTACGGCATGACCGGCGGTCAAATGGCTCCCACTTCCCTGCCCGGTCAGGTCACCCAGACCTCCCCCTACGGACGTGATATCAAAACCGTTGGTCACCCTATCCGTGTGTCCGAAATGCTCTCCACACTGGAAGGTCCCGCTTATATCGAACGTGTGGCAGTTAACTCGGTCAAATGTGTAAAAGACGCCAAAAAGGCAATCAAAAAAGCATTCCAATGCCAGCTGGACGGAAAGGGATTTTCTCTTGTGGAAGTGCTCTCCACCTGCCCTACCAACTGGGGCATGACACCCGATAAGGCAATGAACTGGCTGGAAGAAAACATGAAGCCCTACTATCCTCTGGGCGTGTTCAAGGATAAAACCGGAGGTGACAACCAATGACATCCAAAATTTTGTTTGCAGGTTTCGGCGGACAGGGTATTTTGTTCTCCGGTAAATTCCTTGCCTATGAAGGACTTTTGGAAGAACGTCAGGTTTCCTGGCTTCCCTCCTACGGTCCCGAAATGCGCGGCGGTACCGCCAGTTGCTCGGTCATCTTAAGCGACACTGCCATCGGTTCTCCCATCGTTACCACTCCCGATATCCTCATCGCCATGAACCTGCCTTCCTACGATAAATATGAAAGCACCGTAGAAAAGGGCGGAAAGATATTTGTTGACAGTTCGTTGGTACAAAGATCTGCCATGCGCGATGATGTCGATACTTATTATATCCCCGCCACCCGTCTTGCTTCCGAAAACGGCATGCCCACCCTTGCCAACATGATCATTTTGGGCAAGGTTATTAAGGAAACCGCTGTTATTCCCTTTGAAAACGTAGAAAGAACGCTGAAAAAGGTCATTTCCGCCAAGCGCGCCGATATGCTGGAAGTGAACATGAAGGCTCTCAAATTGGGCTACGATTACGAGGGCTGAACCGGACACCATGAAGATTATTGACGCACACACCCATATATTTCCCGATAAAATAGCCGTCAAGGCATCGGGCAATATCGGTGCGTTTTACGGTATTTCCATGCATACCGACGCCAAGGTTTCCACTCTTCTAAAGCAGGAAGCCTCCATCGGCGCATCCGGTTTTTTGGTATGCTCCTCTGCGGTCACCGCCGATCAGACCGCTCATATCAACGATTTTATTGCCGCCAGCTGCCGTGAGCATCCCCAAATGATAGGGCTTGGCGCACTGCATCCCGATTTTCCCTCTATCATCGATGAATTGGACCGTATTTTGGAAATGGGGCTTATAGGCATCAAATTCCATCCCGATTTTCAAAAATTCGCCATTGACGACGACAGAGCCATTCCCATGTATCGCGAAATTGCCAAAAGAGGGCTTCCCGTACTGTTTCACATGGGCGATCGCCGCTATGATTTCACAGGGCCGCAAAGACTCAAAAATCTGATGTTGCGTGTGCCCGACCTGCGCGTACAAGCAGCGCATTTCGGCGGCTACAGCCAATGGGACGAGGTAGACTGTCTGCCGGTCGATCATGAGCGTCTGGTGTTCGACACCTCAAGCTCCCTTGCATTCATGGATATCGAAAAGGCAAAGCGCTTGATCGATCATTTCGGTGTGGAATCATTTATGTTCGGTACCGACTTTCCCATGTGGAATGCCCAAAAGGAAGTGGAACGCAATCTGCGTTTGGGACTAACCGATAGTGAAAACAAACTGCTTTTTGCCGATAACTTCATTCGCTTCTACGGTTGCTGACAGGATATTATTAATAACCGTATCATGATTGTTTTTGCAATACTCTTTTATAAAACGAGGGTTGCCGATAGCAACCCTCGTTTCGTTTTAGGTAATCAAAAAGCCGACAGCCGTCCCTCTGTTCTGAGGTATACAGCCATCGGCTTTTTACTTTTGAAAGATTTGATACCAAGCGGTTTCATCTCTTTATTGCCAATACGTCAAGTAATAAGTATTCATTGTCTTTACACAATCGTGCTTTACTCCTTTATCTCGGGGTAATAAAGGCTATTTAAAACATATTTCCAGTTAAACACCACGTCTTTGGTCAAATCTACACCGTGATCACGGGGGATTGCCAAATACATTATATGCCAAGATTCACCATCCCCTGAAAATTGGGTACTACGCACATGTGTAGCATCTACCCTCAACTGTTTTTTGCCGTCAGCCTCGCAGACAGACACATTATTTATGATAACATCTGTTAGTCCCGTTGTAAACCAAACCAAAACATTGTCTTCAAAAAAAGAGTCTTTGTAGTATCGATTCAATGTATTTTTTATCTTTTGCAGCTCAGCAACCGCTCTCATATGTTGCATTATATTGGTGGGCGTAATACTGTCTTGTGCCAGATATTCTGACAATACTTGTATTTCATTATCCAGCATTTGCATATAGTGGGAAAGCTTTTCCTTGCTGTCAAATTCAATTACGGTCTTTTCATTCAAACCAAATATAACACCACCGAGAAACGATCCTCCTTCAAATGGCAGTATGACAGGCTCAGGCTCAGGAGTGGGCATTTCTTCGGGAGTTACTGTTTCCGGGGTGGCAGGCTCAGGCGTCTTTTCGGGCATTTGCCCGCCGCAGGAGAGCAGTAGAGGAATGAGAGTGAGGATACAGAGAATAAAAGCTATAATTTTTTTCATTTATATCACCAACTTACTATAATATCTTCGGCAGAATCTATGCCGATGTTATTGGGAATCGATACGGCAAAGGTATAGCTTACCTGTTCAACAAACCCAGCACTAAAGTCGGAACCACAGTTTATATCCACCATTAATTTTTCCACACCGCTATCATCCTTTGCGATTTGGCAGTTTACCGTCAGTTTTCTGACACTTTGATAAGGAATAGCAATCAGCAGCAGTGTATTCTTTTCAAAAAAACCATCTTCATCGCACAGCCCAAATGCCTTTACCGCCGCTTCGTGATAGTCAAGCATCGCTTCAATAATGGATCCTTCCGCCTGAGTCAGATCGCTCATAATCTTCTGATCGTACACC
>SVRY01000081.1 GCA_015064585.1 Oscillospiraceae bacterium | reverse complement strand
TTTTACCCGTCCTTGGGTAAAACTATCATATCAACAAAAATAACTGACTTTACCCGTATACGGGTTGACAATGCAAGAAACAATACATTAAAATGAGTCTACCCATAAACGGGTAGACTCATTTTGCTGGGAGAGATATTGTGATTTGTACATTTTTTGGTCACCGGGATTGCCCGGAGACGATAAAGCCGAGGTTAAGAGAGGTTCTTGTGGATCTGATAATTAACCACGATGTGGATATGTTCTATGTAGGCCACCAAGGTCAATTTGATGCCTATGTGCATAACGAGCTGAAGAAATTGAAGCAAGAATACCCGCAGATCAACTATGCCGTTGTGCTGGCCTATATGCCCGGCAAGAAGACCGAATACGATGACTACTTTGACACGATGCTCCCGGAGGGAATCGAGATCATCCACCCGCACTACGCCATCTCCTGGCGCAACAACTGGATGCTCAAACAATCCAATTATGTCGTCACCTACATCACCCACTCCTGGGGCGGTGCATATCAGTACGCCGAAAAAGCCAGGCGTCAAAAGAAAGTTGTGATCAATCTAAAAAACCTCTTGACTCTAACGTAACGTCATAGTATATGATAGTCCCAGGAGGAGGGATGCGTATGATGACGGTAGCGCAAGTGAGCAAACGCACCGGTGTCAGCGTGCGGACGCTGCACCATTACGATCAGATCGGTCTGCTGAAACCCACAGAGGTAACCGAGGCCGGCTATCGGATGTATGACGACGGGGCTTTGGACAAGCTTTATATGATCCTGGTGTATCGGGAGTTGGGGCTCTCTCTGGATGAGATCGGCAGCATTTTGGATGCGCCGGACTATGACCGCAATCGCGTTTTGGAGCATCAGATCAAGCTGATGCAGGAGCGCGTAGAAAAACTGCAAAACCGAATCAGTTTTGCAAGAGGAATGTTAATGTTAGGAGTGAAATATATGGATTTTGAAGGATTTGACCCTAAGAAAATTGACGAATACAGTCAGCAGGCCAAGACACTTTATGGCAAGACGGATGCTTACAAGGAATTCCAGCAGAAGTCCAAGAATCGGACCGCCGAACAGGAAAAGGACCTGAACGCACAGGTGATGGAGCTATTTGCAAAGCTGGGCAAGATGCGCCCCTGCGCACCGGACAGCGAAGTAGCCCAAAACTGGGCAAAGGAGCTGCAGGCGTTCTTTACGGAGCATTTTTACACCTGCACGCCACAAATCCTCAAAAGTTTGGCGGAAAGTTACGCCGGTGGTGGCAGTATGACGGAAAACATCGACAAAGTCGGTGGCGAGGGCACAGGTGCCTTTGCTAAGCAGGTCATTGACATTTACACTCAAAACCTGCTATGAAAAACAAATGGATCCTGTTCGCTGTTGCCCTGGTCTTGATTGCAATCAATCTATTGAACGCGGATTTTTCTGTCTATAAGCAGCTATCTGCGGTTGACCTTCTTCCGGTGATCGTGATTGCACTGGTGAGTTTTCTGATAAAAACCGGTGTTCTTTCCGCCGCGGTGATCGGCATTAAAAAGCTGTGGGAATGGATTCAGAAGAAATAGCGGATGCTTCGGCATCCGCTTTTTGTTGCGATACCCAGAAAAATGCGATATAATGTTTTCAAGTCAAGGGAGGGATAACCGATGGCAAGCAGCAAGGAATATGTGGATTTTATTTTGGAGCAGTGTGAGGGGCTTACTGCCCGGGCGATGATGGGAGAATATGTGCTGTATTACGGCGGCAAGGTGGTAGGCGGCGTCTACGATAACCGGCTGTTGGTTAAGCCCACCCCATCGGCGAAAAAGCGGATGCCGAATGCCCCGATGGAGCTTCCCTACGAGGGTGCGAAGAAAATGTTTCTTGTGGAAAATATGGAAGATAAAGCCTTTTTGCAAAGTCTGCTTGCAGCCATTGCGGAAGAACTGCCCACACCGAAAAGGGGAAGAAAATGAGCACAGAAAACATCTTTTATACAAGTAACCGTGCCCAATGGCGGCAATGGCTTGCAGAGCATTTTGAGAGGGAAACGGAAGTTTGGTTTGTGTTTCCCCTCAAAAACAGCGGCCAACCGGGTCTTACTTATAACGATGCCGTGGAGGAAGCGCTGTGCTTTGGCTGGATCGACAGCATTTATCATGCCGTAGAGGGGGGACGCGCCTTGCGCTTTACACCGAGAAGAGCCGGAAGTCCCTATTCCCGTCCCAACATTGAACGCCTGATTTGGCTGGACAAGCAGGGTATGCTCCATCCCAGTGTACGGGAAAGTGTTGCCGATCTGATCTCTGCGCCCTATGTTTTTCCAGAGGATATCCTGGATGCGATCCGTGCAGATGCGGCAGCGTGGGCGCATTTCGAAGCCTTCTCCCAACCTTATAAGCGCATCCGTGTTGCTTACATCGATGCGGCGCGAAAGCGACCTGAGGAATTCAGAAAGCGGATGGATAGCTTCCTGCGGAAAACCCGGGAGGGCAAGCTGATCCCCGGCTACGGCGGCGTGGATAAGTATTACAAATGACTATAATTTGACGGAGCAATGATAATATGAAATTAAAGAATTTTCTGATCGTTGTGAAAGATATCGAAAAATCGAGAAAGTTTTATCACGACTTATTCGGCATAGAGTTGGTGCATGACAACGACGGCAATATGATTTTGACAGAAGGTCTTGTCCTTCAGGACGAGAAAATTTGGAAATCCTTTTTAGGCAGAGATATCATTCCGAAAAGCAACTCTTGCGAATTGTATTTTGAAGAACAGGATATCGAATCCTTTGTGGAAAAATTAGAAAGACTATATCCGGGCATCGAATATGTAAACCGTCTTATAACACATAGCTGGGGACAACGGGTGATCCGATTCTATGATTTGGACGGCAATTTGATCGAAGTGGGAACACCGATGTAAACTGACCAACAACAATTTGCCGGAGGTGAGGATATGGCAATGTGGAATCCGTGGAGAGGATGTAAAAAATGCAGCGAAGGGTGTTTGCATTGCTATATTCATAAGGGCGATGCCAAACGAGGCGTTGACACCTCCCATATCGTGAAAACGAAAGACTTTTACAAGCCCATCCAAAAATTAAAAAACGGGAATTACAAAATGAAAGCAGGGATCGTTTATCTTTGCTTTTCGACGGATTTCCTGATTGAAGAGGCAGACCCTTGGCGGCAGGAATGTTGGCAGATGATCAGACAGCGCAGCGATTGCACCTTTCTTTTCCTCACGAAACGCATTGACCGATTTATGAAATGTATCCCCGCCGATTGGGGCGACGGATATGAAAACGTGGTCGTTTGTTGTACGGTTGAAAACCAAAGAAATGCTGACTATAAGCTTGGGATTTTTGATAAACTGCCGATCAAACATAAATGCATTACGGCACAGCCTCTGATCGAAGCGGTTGATATGGAGAGCCACCTTGATGGAATTGAACTTGTGGTCGTGGGCGGTGAATCGGATCGAAACGCAAGACCTCTTGACTATTCTTGGGTACTTAACATCCGAGAGCAATGCATCAGAAAAAACGTTTCCTTTGAATTCCGCCAGTGCGGAACGCATTTTATCAAGGACGGCAAAGAATACAAATTACAGACAAAGGATTTATGCTCTCAAGCGAGAAAAGCAGGAATCAATTTTAAATCACACAGATAAATTTGAATTTGACAACTAATATTATGTGAATTATTATCAATAATTGTTAGGTGTTAATAAAATTCTCTAAAAGTCCTGTAAATATAGGGTTTTTCGCAAACAACTCGTTTCAACTTGTTATGAC
>SVRY01000029.1 GCA_015064585.1 Oscillospiraceae bacterium | reverse complement strand
AATAAATCTTCAAAAAGGAACTTTTTCCCTTTTACAGCATCATTATACCATAATTTTCACTTCTTGTAAATATCGCATTTTGCCGATTTTCATTTCCATTTATTGTTTATATTATACAATTGTTTTTTGTTTATTATGACCTGTTTTGGCATTCAAATCTACAAAAGGGCACAAACACAGCTAGTGCGTTTGTGCCCTTTTACGGTATATACAAATCAAGGTGATCAACGATTGAGAATCAGCTTGGTCAGTTCAACGGGATCAACAATGGTGTCGCCCTTGTAAACTCTCATGTTACCGGAAGCGATCTCGTCGATCAGAATAACTTCACCGTTGTTATAGCCGAATTCAAACTTGATATCCCACAGATCAAGACCGATGGTCTTTAAGTCATCTGCTACGATCTTGGTGATTGCCAAGGTCTGTGCCTTGAGGCTTTCGAACATTTCGGGGGTCATGATGCCCAGAGCCACCAAACCTTCACCTGTTACCAGCGGGTCGCCCTTTTCGTCATTTTTAAAGGTGCATTCCACATAGCCGCCTTCCAGAGGAGTACCGTTTTTGATGTATTCGCCGTATCTGCGTACAAAGCTGCCGGTGGCAACCAGACGGCAAATAACTTCCAGACCATTACCGCCCTGTTCCTTGCCGAAGCATTCTGCGGGAAGAACTTCCATCATTGCGTTTTCCAGGTCAGCAGAAACATAGTGGGTCTTGATGCCTGCCTTTTTGCAGAGCTCAAAATAGTAAACGGAGGTTTCGAGGTTTGCCTTACCGATGCCTTCGATGGTCAGTCCTACGCTGTTTTCGCCGGGATCGAACACACCGTCTTTACCGGTGCAATCATCCTTAAACTTCAGCATAACATTACCGTTTTCAAGAGCATACACGTCTTTAGTTTTACCTTTGTAAGTCAGTTTCATGGGAATATATCTCCTTTATTTTGGTTTACAGAATACAAACATTTCTTTTCGATCTTATTATACTCGCACAAATGCCGTTTTTCAATATATTTTTGAAAAAAATTTTGCCGAAAGCACGATTTTTTTCATTTTTTCTCTGATCTCACAATCCTCTTTCCAAATACACATATATTCCTTGCCATGCATCCAAAAATATGTTATGATTTTTTTGCAAAACCTTTACACTTTTTTTGAAAAATATTGTCTTATAAAGTGAAGCGCTCTTTAGACAATATAAGGAGGTATACTGTCAATGACTACGGAATATCTATCGGACGAAAAAATCATTTCTTTGTTTTGGCAACGCTGTGAAACGGCAATAACCGAAACCGACCGTAAATACGGCAATTATCTTTTATCCATCGCCTATCATATTCTGAAAAACGAGGCTGACAGCGAGGAATGTCAAAACGACACCTATCTTGGTGCCTGGAACAGCATTCCGCCCCAAAAACCGGATATGTTTGCGGCATACCTTGCCAAAATCACAAGGAGACTTGCCATCAACCGCTTAACTTCCGATGCGCGCCAAAAACGCATACCCCTCTCCAAAATAGAGCCGCTTTCCGACCTTGAATCCTTCCTACCGGATTCTTCAAACGTGGAGGGCGAAATGGAAGCAAAGCGAATTGCGGGAATTATCAGCAGTTATCTGCGCGGCATTAAAAAGCGCCGCAGATATATTTTCCTTTGCCGCTATTTTGCGCTGTATCCCATTGCCGAAATCGCCGCACGGCTTGGCGTCAGTTCGTCCACCGTTAAAAAGGATCTGGCAAAGATCCGCAAAGAATTAGGCGAAATACTGAAAAATGAGGAGGTAATACTGTGAAAAACGAAAACCTGATAAACGCCGTTTCTGCAATCGACGATGACCTCATTGAGGAATTTGTAAAAGAAGATATGAAGCGCAGTGACCCCAAAATCATAAAACGCAAAAAAGAACTGCACAGATACCTTTACGCCGTGGCGGCATGCCTTGTGCTCGCCATTGGACTATCAATACTAATGCCAATCATAGCAAGAACTAACCGTTTAACAGGGACTGTACCGCTGTTTAATCATTTGGAGGATCCCACGCAGTTTTCCAACAAAACCTCCTATCATTTTGGAAATTTCAAAACCGGAACATCGCCTTCCCCGACAAGCCCCACAGAAATGTATGACAGATCCTTCTCAATTGTAGCCAAAGCAGTGGAGGTCCTGCCGGATCTCTACTCCATACCGGAATATGAAGCCGGCACTCGCTACTATCATGCGGATGCGTACAAAGTGCTCAAGATGAATGTAATCAACAACATCTTCGGAAATGGCTTCCCGAATGAGATCTACTACCTCTTGCCTGCCTATCTGGACCCCGATCTTACAGAATACCAACATATTGTATTGGCTCTTACTCAGCTGGGCGCAGAAGATGCTTTGCTCATCAATCAAAGCCGAATGCGATACGAAAAATTCTCCTTTACTTTTATGTGTGCGCATCAAAATAACACAAACGGCGGCGTCCTTGCTTTTAACAACAACAAGCTTGATTCATCCTTGTGGGAAAAGAAGGGATGGGATGGGGGAGGACTGCCCGGTGCAATTGATTTTCCCGCAGATTACGGATGTAGCTTGGATTATACCATCCACGCCATTCAACAATTGAATAAAGAATTCACTGCACGGAAGGTTTCCAGCACCAAAGATCTGAAATCCGAAGAAGCCGCGTCCGCACTTTCTTACGTACAACCGTTTCTCAACGGCTCATTTATTCAAAAAGCATTTAGCAATGAAATCAGATATTATAGAACGATAAGCGGTTTTCTGACCAATGAGTCCATATCACTTGATGAAAACGGAAGTGTGAAAAAATACGGGGAACAATTTACCAAAGAGGATTTAAAAAAATTACCCGATATTGAAAAACTCATGACTACCTTGGATTTTGAGAAAATCTCCCCACCGCACACTAAAAACCTTTCACAAGTAAATATTGATTACGTATCTGTAATCGGTAAATACTATAAAAACAACGGTGTCATTTACGGCGTTATCAGAATCAACTGGAATATGAGTGACAAAAAGGACAATGATATGCTCTACCGCGATGACATGTACATTCTTATGACCTCGGACGGTGCATACCGTCCTGTGGAGAGAGATGAATTACAAAAGTATATTGGTGATGATAAAATTATCAATAAATTTGAGTACGGCAAAATAAGTTGGCGTGTAAATGTATAAATCCAAAATATATATCACTGATCTTCGCCAAAGTCGGCGGAGTACACCTCCAGCAGTTTTTCAGGCCAATCGGAAACAGGCTCTAATTTATCTGTGAATAAACGCAGGGTCTTGGGCCCATGCACAAAAAGCAGACCTCCGATGAGATGTCTGTGATCGTACAGCCACTTCACACGGTCAATAACATATTCTGTCTGAGACAGCATGAACACGCGGCGCGGGACTACCAAACGAACCATTTCTGCCAATGCAAAATGCACAAATCGTGCCCCCGTGTACAACCTTAACAAAAAAATCAAGGTCTTCGAAGTGGATGACCTTGATTTTTTATTGGTATTGCGTAGGAAACTGTTTCAAAAAATCAATTTAAAACTGCCCCTTTTCATTTCATTACACGCACTCTTCCATGATATCCAAACCGTTTTCGGTGTATGCCTCACTAGATATATATGTCGTCTCGTACTGCCCAATCTTTTGGACAAGCGCATCTCTATCGATAGATATACACTCTTGAGAGCCATATTCCACAACATAATATGCATCATCGTAAAAAGAATAGAGTTTATGATATCGCCATGTTAAAATACGTAATTTTAGGTTATCCGATGACGCCTCGTCTCTTATTTTTGCGCACTAAGGCAAAGGCAATAATCCCACTGCCAAGCAGGAATACAATACCAATAACCACCCATCCGGTATAGTCATAGGGCGGCATCGGGCGAATCGGGTTCTCAGAAGTGGAAAGATGAAATGTCAGCTCACCATTGGGCAAACCGTCAAGTTTGACGATATATCCCGATTCTGTTTTTATAAAGCCGCCGATACTGCAGTTTGAGATATAATATGGTGTATTGATCACAATTTCAAGTTCTCCGAAGCTCTTCCATGTTTTTGCAGGCGACAGCAGGTAGGTGTAGCCGAACACATCCGGCTCGTATCGTAAATCAATAGACGGATAAATAGGAGCAGTTACCGTATTTACAATGCGCTCCCTTGCTTCTATCGTAATTTCATACTCGTACCAACGCATCAAACTGCCTTCAAAACCCCTGCTATGACGATAGAGATCAACGATCGGATAATCCGGAGAATGCTGTAAGCTATCCTTTAACTCAGAAACAGCAGCATTGTACCAATCGACATTTAAAACGCCTGACTGCTCAAACCAATTTGCCAATACAAAATCTTTGAAGGACAACTTTTCGGTACCGACAAGCTCTACCCTGCCCGCAATCGCCTCGCTGTCTTCCACCCCGCCGTTTTGATATGCTTTCCATTCGGGCATTGTGGTAAACGGTGTTCCGAATACATACAAATTGAATTCACGCTCGTTTTTCTGAACGCATGTGTGGATACGCATATCGCCGTCCTTCTGCGTATGTGCACCGTTCTGCTCGGGAAAGTAAATACGATAGGAGCCTAAACCTTTCGGTACATCGAAGCCAACATCTGCCGCCTTATATTTTTCTGTATCCACACCGTCGATCTTGAATACATATTTCGTCACAGTCAGCTCGGGTACGTAGAAACTATCCTCAATGAAACTGTCGCTGATCAGTCCAAGATCCTTATCCAAAACGAATTGCCGGCTATACGAAGAAAGTGTGTGACGAATCTTCTTTTCAACAACTTCGCCATTTATAAGAATATCATATTTCTCAGTATCCACATTGTCCAAGCGGACATTGTTTTCATAATCGTAAAAATCGGCATACTGCGCATCACATCCAAACGGGAACAGAAGTTTTGCCGTTACCGTAATATCTGATGGGTTATAAAAAGTATATTCGGCAGTCACCTTTCCGGAATAGGCAAGGAACTCGTCAATCTCATGATAATAGTTTTTCGGAAACTCCTGCAAATCAAAGGTAAGCAGTTCTTTTTCAACAATGATAGGGCTGTCGCCATCGGCAATAATGGTTCCGGATTGATCCACACCATTCCAATAAGACTGTGCCGAATTAGCCAAAACAGGCACAGTATTGATACTGAACAAAATCAAAACACTGAGTAATATTGCGGTTAATCTTTTCATTTTGTTTCTTTTCATTGGCTGTACCTCCTCATATGAATCTCATATTAATATTATAGCATACATCTGCAACGTTTTCTACCTTCATTTTTAAAAATATGCTATGCTTATAAAGCACCCATGAATAACATGATTTTTCAAAAAATTGAAACTGACGTGAAACCTTTCAATTCTTTTGCGAGATATAAGATAGTAAGCAAGCTTGATCACATGGATCCCGCCTCATTTTTAGAGAATGGAATCACTCTTTTGTACTGACGCCGAAGTCAAAAGGCGCGGTCATTCCGCGCCGATTTTTTGCAGGATATAATTCTTCTTGCGCAACCAAGATAAATATGCTACAATAATTGCAAACAAAAATAAAAAAATTATAAATTCACGTGAAACCTTTTTCCTTTTTTCACGAGATATAGGGTGAAGGCGGTAAATAAGACAATCAAGGAGGGAAGAAAGAACCATGGAGGATCATCAGATCGTGGATCTCTACTGGCAGCGTTCGGAAAATGCCATTGCCGAAACCGACCGCAAATACGGAAGAATGCTCTCGGGCATTTCTTTATCACTTGTTCCAACTGCGCAGGACGCCGACGAATGCTTAAGCGACACCTATCTTGCGGCATGGAACAGTATGCCCTCGGAGCGGCCTCAATATCTGGGTGCCTTTCTTTCCAAAATCATAAGACGCATCTCCATTGACAAATACCGCGCTTTGCGTGCACAAAAGCGCGAGGGGACGGGGATTTTCGTAGACGAACTGACCGATTGTATTCCCGATGGCTATGATTTGGAAAGCGCTCTTTCCCACCGTCAGCTCACCGCCCTGCTCAATGACTTTCTATACTCCCAGGAGGGCGAAAAGCGATACATTTTCGTCAGGCGTTACTACTACGGCGACTCGATTGCCGAAATTGCAAGAAGGACGCACATGGGTGAAGGAAAGATCAAAACCGTACTGTTTAGACTGCGAAACGCTCTGAAAAAGCGCTTGGAGAAGGAGGGGTGGACACCATGAATCACCGCAAAACGGAAAACGCGGAATTTTTGATGGATGCCATCGGCGGCATTGACGATCGCATCATCGCAATGGCACAAACGCCCGCGGCGATCACCGTGCTACGCCGAAAGCACCGCTTCCAATATGGAACGCTGGCTGCCTGCCTTTGTCTTGTCATCAGCCTTTTCGTGTTTTCAAGACTCCTTCCCCTAATTGGAAGTGATAAGGAAGGCGCGTCGCCCGCCCCCCCCGACAGTCTCAATGACAGCGAAGAAACGGAGCTTTCCCTTTCGCAGCTGTTGACCGACGGCCGTACCAATCTTTCCGTACAAAAGCTCTCCTCCTCCGACAAGATCGACTATTTCCCCATTGGCGCGCAGATCATCTGGCAAATGCCGGGGGATGATACCTATTACACCCTCGCTGTGACAAATCCACACGATCTGAACACCTTACGGCGCGCATCGGAACATAGCGGCGATCCGATCTTACCCGATGAGGGTACAGCCGAGCAGATTTCTGTTTGGATCAATTACGCAGACGGCAGCGTTATCAGTCCGCATTTGAAGAAAAGCGATGGAAACACCGCTTACAAAACGCTGTTTGCCTATTCCCCCGAGATCACGCCGAACGAAACCCTCTGTCAGCTGGTTGACGGTCTTCTGAAACCCTGACAGCAATCAACGAAAGAAAGGATGCACACACATGAAAAAAAGAATACTGACTGTTTTTATGATATTCTCCCTGCTTTTGGGTCTTGTATCCTGCGGGGCAGCTATGAACGGAAAAGAATCATACGATAATGCCGCTCCGGAAGCGGGTGAAGAACCTTCCTACGGTATACTACCGGATGGAGAAATGCCCGAGTCGCCCGATGCGATCCCCGACGAGGATTACGGTAAATTCATTGAAAATGAATTTATACAAACCGAAATACAAAACGTATCCACCTTTTCTGCCGACGTAGACACCGCCTCCTACAGCTATTTTCGAAAGCTGGTACAATCGGGTTATTCCCTTTCCGAGCTGATCGCCACCGCAGGCAATTCCATTCGCACTGAGGAAATGCTCAATTACTTTGATTACGGTTACGAGTCCCCCGAAGGCGGCGAGCTTTTCTCCACCAAAATGCAGATTGCTCCCTGCCCTTGGAACAGCGACGCGGCACTTTTGATGCTGGGACTGCAAACTGCCAAAACCGAAAGCGCAAAGAAAAACAATCTGGTTTTCCTTATTGACGTTTCGGGCTCTATGGGAAGCGAGGATAAGCTACCCCTTTTACAAAAGTCTTTTGCCTTTTTGGTGGATCAACTGGATACGGATGACGTGATCTCCATTGTCACCTACTCCGGCAAGGAAGAGATCGTGCTGTCAGGATGCGCGGGCAGCAAAAAAGAAACCATTCTAAGTGCCATTCGTTCTCTCAATGCCAATGGCGCCACCAACGGAGAAGCAGGACTAAAAAAGGCATATCAGCTTGCCGAGCAATACTATATACAAGACGGCAACAACCGCATCATCATGGCATCCGACGGGGATCTGAATGTGGGTATTTCTTCTGTGGATCAACTGAAAACCTTTATTTCCGAAAAACGTGAAAGCGGCGTATTCCTGTCGGTGCTGGGATTTGGTTCCGGAAACTACAAAGATGCGCAGATGGAAACCATCGCAAACTGCGGAAACGGTGTATACTATTATATCGACAGCGAAACAGAAGCAGAAAAAATCTTTGGCAATGAGATCTTCTCCACCCTGTATACCGTGGCAAAGGATGTAAAGCTCCAAATGACCTTTGATCCCGACAGCATCAGCGCATACCGTTTGGTAGGATACGAAAACAGACTGCTCAACAAGGAAGATTTTGAAAACGATACAAAGGACGCGGGCGAGCTGGGCGCGGGACACAGCCTCACCGTATGCTACGAGCTGATCTTGAAGGATACCGCAATGGATACCGACAGTCCTTGGATGACCCTTGGTGTACGCTACAAAACCCCCGACGGCAACAAGAGCGAGGAACAGAATTACACCTTCGGCAAAGAAGTCTTTACTTCTTCTCCCGATGATAACTTCAAATTCGTATGCGCCGTGATCGAAACCTCCATGATCCTGCATGAAAGTAAGTTTATCGGTAATATTACCCTTTCCGATGTCAAATCAGTGCTGGATTCACTCCCACTTTCCGAGGATGCGTACAAAGCGCAGTTCAAGAAACTGATCGAACAACTACTTTGAAAATAACGCAAAAAGGCGCGGGTTGCTCCGCGCCTTTTTGCGTTATTCGTTGATATGATGGTACATGGTTTCCTACATATTAGACAGTCATGACAGCACCCAGCATCCGGCACTCGTCGTTTTCGGCGTAACTGATGTAACCCTTGCGCAATGCCTCTTCCAGCACCGCGCCGCGCAGCATGAACAGGTTTTCGCAGGTGTACTCAATGCGGTAGGTATCGTTCCTAAAGAACTCGGGCACCTCTGAAAGCACTGTTTCACGGCAGAACAGATAGAAGTCAAGAGCGATGGACTTGGCTTTTTCCATTTTGGCATCAAACTCTATCTTTTGTGCCTCTGTCAAATGAGAGTTCATTGTTCCGTACAGCACAAGGAAGGTGGGACGGTAGCCGTTTTCGTCCTTTACAAGATAGCCGTATTCCAACAGCTTATCGGCAAGTGCAGGATCAAAATCGGTTCCCTTCACAATGGCTTCCAGCGTCTTTCCCTCTTCTTTATTCAAAAACCTGGGAGTTTTCGCCCAGATATCTTTATACTGATATTTATACTGATAAAAATCAGTGCCGTTTTCCAGTCCGGGACAGCCATTCATGCCGACAAATTTAGGTTCATTTTCATTTAGGTAGGTTTCAAAGCCCAAAATATCCCACTTGCCGCCATTCGGACGGTCAGGTAACCAATCATTCGGCTCATTTCTCACGGGATTGATCGAAGTGATCGTTCTCCAATACGCATTATCGGTAAGATCTGTCAAAAGTGCCCACTTCATATCCTCATACGGCTGATAGCCGCCCTGCCATCTCACCCCATTTTCATTACAGCACTTTACTCTGTATTCCAGTGCATCGATGATTGCCGCGGCAAGCCCTCCGGTGATGCGCATACGGTGGGTGTTGACCTTGTCCTGCGCCTTTGCGCTGATGATCATAAAATTGGTCTCATAGCGATTTCCTTGTTTGCGAAGCAGAGTCGCCTCGGTCAGAATGCGCAGCTCGTCCTCCATGTACGGAAGCGCCACGCCCAGCTCCAGTGCCAGCTCCTCGGCGGTGGAGGGTGTGCGGTAAGCCGCCACCAGAATGTTTTTACACACAAGGTGGCTCATGTGAATCTCGGGCTCATTCATCGTTCCGAACGAACCGTTCAAAACATAATGGATATCCTCGGGTTTATAGCTCATTGTTCCAAATTCTCTTGACATACTCATACCTTCTTTCAAAATTTTACGTGCACGGTGCAGCTTTGACATCACCGTACCTTCGGGAAGATGTAAGGTAAATGCAATTTCTTTCACACTTTTGTTTTCAAGGTAATAGCTGACAACCACATTTCGGTAATCGGAAGAAATGAAAGCAAGCTCACGTCTAAGCGCCTTCATATCCTCATTGTGGATCCACCGAGCTTCGATATCCGCCGTTTCGTCCTCGATCTCGTAATCGCGAATGTCACATCCGGACTGTGCATCCATGCGTCTGTGCTTTTTATCCGCCCACACGCTGTAACGGTTACGCGCGATCTGCCATACCCACGCAGAAAAGTTTGCGGGAATGTTTCCTCTACTCAGAGAGGTCAGTACGTTTAGCGCAATATCGGAAGCCAGATCCTCCGCTTCGTAGCTGTTACCTGTTTTTCTTAGGCAAAAGTAAAACAGGCTACCGGTATACTGATCTGTAAATTCCCGTATCATCTCTTCCTTTGTCATTGTGTTTTGCATTTCCTCATCTCCTTTCATCCATATAGTGCGGCACTTTCAAAATCCATTGCATAAATTTTGAAATTTTTTGAGTATTTTCAGTATACCATATCAGTTGGCAAATTGCAATTTCAAATTTCCTTGACATAACCAAAAACATATGCTAATATAAATAATAAAGAAACTAAAAGGAGTGATCATTATGTCTGCTAATTTTATGAATCTGAAAACCACTACCCAAAAATCAAATAATAGGAGATATTATGATCGAAATTCAAGGAAAACGAAATTCCGCTACCATTTATGCGGACAAAATCGATAAAGAAACCAAAACACAAATTGCCTCTCTTTTGCGAAATCCGGCGTATGCCGACAGCAAGATCCGCATCATGCCCGATACCCACTCTGCCAAAGGCACGGTGGTGGGAACCACGATGACATTATCCGGTAGAGTCAATCCCATGCTGCTGGGCGTTGACATCGGCTGCGGAATGGAAGTAATCTGCATTGACAAAACCGACGTGGATTATGAAAAGCTGGACCTACTTATCCATGAACGCATTCCACACGGCGCAAAGATCCATCCTGCCCCCCTCTGTTCTGCCGAAGCACTTCCACTATCACAGCTTCACTGCAGGGACGGTGTGAACCAAAGCCGTGCGCTTTGTTCGCTAGGAACCCTTGGCGGCGGCAACCATTTTATAGAGCTGGACAAAGGCGAAAACGGACGGCTGTATCTTGTCATCCATTCGGGCTCCAGACAGCTTGGGCATGACGTGGCAACCTACTATCAGGATCAGGCATACCGCTACACCTGCAAAAAGGCACGCAAAATGCAACGCCATACCGTATATGACAGACGGGATCGGGATGAGTATTACACAAAAGCCGAGCGCCGCGCCGAAAAAAATATACCAAAAGTCAACCCCGAGGAAGCTATCCTTGAGGGGGAGCTGTACACGCAGTATTTACATGATATTGCCATTGTCACAGAGTTTGCCGAAATGAACCGCAGGGCGATGGCACAAATCATCTGCGATGCCATGGGCTTCTCTGTCCTTGACCGTTTTTCCTGCGTTCACAACTATATTGAAAGCGAAACCGGGCTGCTTCGCAAGGGTGCCATCTCGGCAAGACAGGGGGAACGGGTGATCATTCCCCTCAACATGCGGGACGGTGCCATTTTGGGCATAGGGCTTGGTAACCCCGAATGGAATTTCTCTGCTCCCCACGGAGCAGGCAGAGCCTGCAGCCGCACCGATGCCAAATACGCATACAGCGTGGAAGAATACAAAGCCCAAATGCAAGGTATCTTCACCACCACCGCAGAACAAGGCTCGCTGGATGAATGCCCCATGGCATACAAATCCCCCGAGCGCATTCTTTCGCAAATCGGCGAAACGGTGACCGTAGAGGAGATCATCCGCCCGGTTTATAATTTTAAATCTTGCTAATGCAAAAGTCCATGGGAAATTTCAACCCATGGACTTTCTTTTACTTCTTCATTTCTTCCAGTTCTTTTAGCATTGCCTGATAATCAGCACGGTCGGCAAGGAGCAGGTAATCATCAGAGGTGGTCAGTATATTATACAGATTTTCCGCGCGGTTACCTCTTCTATCGATCATGATATATCCCACTTCTCCGGACAACCTTTTATGCGGCTCTCGGTCGGTATCCCTGCTGTACAGGATGGGACTGGTAAATTCATGTACGTTTTCAAACGCCTTTGCCGCACGCATACGGTCAACCGTATCGGTAAGCACCTCCATAGCGCCGTCAAAATCCAGATTTCTCAAACAATCACCGGAAAGGCGCATATCCAGCATCCACAAATACCGTTCGTAGCGCTGATAATTCCCGTCGGGAATGGCGGCACGAATGATGTTTTTGGCGATCCTCCACTCTTCCGGACCGGCGTTTTTGAAGGACATCATTTCTCCAATGAGAAAAACAAGATATTGATCGATCAGCTTTTGGCGGTGCTGTTTCAGTTCTTCGCCTTTATACGCATACTTAAGAAGCTCATCCTTGTTGGCGCTTTCCGAAACGTATCGCATGGCTTCTTCTCGGTCCCCCAGCTTCATGCAGACCTCAACAAGGCATCCACGCGTAACCTCATCCTGCGGAAACTTTTTCAGATTGGAAATAAACTGCGCCTTTGCCATCTGTAAGTATCGCTCTTTTTCAATGGGATCTTCACTCATGTCTGCGTGAATCCGATAATCGGTTGCCAAACGATACAGAAAAGTCTCGTCATTGGGATACTGCGCAAGGACAGACTTTTCATACTCGATGATCTGTAAGCTTCCCTCTCTGTGCGCTCTCAGAAATTCGATCCAGCCGTCTTCCAATTCCTTCTTTTTATCGGCGTATCCCAGCAACTCATTGGAACTTGCCCCAAGGGCAGTTGACAGCGGCAGGATCTGCGAGATGTCGGGCGTGCCTCCGCATTCCCATTTGGAGATCGCCTGCACCGAAACACCAATCGCATCCGCCAGCTCTCTTTGCGTCATTCCCTTTTGCTTACGGTACTTCTTAATATTTTCGCCAACTCCCATGGTGTAAGACCCCTTTCTTCTTCTTTGTCTTCATTGTAACATACCAAACCCACTTTGTAAAGATACCGTTTTACAACAGAACTCAACGGTGCGTGGAATTTTTTAGACACAAAAAAGTTTGGCAAAAAGAAAATGCCGTGTTCGTGAGGTTCCACCTCACACTCCGCCAAACTTTTTTGTAAAAAAGTTTGGATGAAAAAACTTTCAAATGGGAATCATCGGCATATAAAAATCGGCAGAGCAAAAACTCTGCCGATCTTATTTTCACATTAAACAATACCCTGTGCGGTCATTGCGTCAACGACCTTTTCAAAGCCTGCGATGTTGGCACCTACCACGTAATTACCTTCGAAGCCGTACTTCTTGGATGCGGCGTCGATGTTGTGGAAGATATTCTTCATAATACCCTGCAGCTTGCTGTCCACCTCTTCAAAGCTCCAGGACAATCTTTCGCTGTTCTGAGACATTTCAAGGGCAGAGGTAGCTACGCCGCCTGCGTTTGCTGCCTTACCGGGCAGGAAGCGCACATTATGCTTCTGCAGATATTCGATGGCTTCTGCGGTGGAAGGCATATTGGCACCTTCAGCCACCACCTGCACACCGTTTTCAACCAAATTCATGGCATCTTCCAGATTCAGTTCGTTCTGAGTAGCGCAAGGCAGAGCAATGTCAACCTTTACGCTCCAAACACCCTTGCCTGCATGGTATTCTGCGTTGGGACGGTAACTGGTGTATTCGGTAAGTCTTGCACGCTTCACTTCCTTGATTTCCTTGAGCGCTGCCAGATCAATACCTTCGGGATCATATATCCAACCGTTAGAGTCGGAAGCGGTCACAACCTTAGCCCCCAGCTGCTGTGCCTTTTCGATGGCGTAAATAGCCACGTTACCCGCGCCCGATACGGAAACGGTCTTTCCCTGCAGAGTGTCACCAAGAGTGGTCAGCATTTCGTTTGTGATATAAAGCAGACCGTAGCCGGTTGCCTGCTTTCTGGCAAGAGAACCGCCATAGGACAGACCCTTACCGGTGAGCACGCCTTCGTATACGTTCTTGATTCTCTTGTACTGACCGTACATATAGCCGATCTCACGCGCGCCTGTACCGATATCGCCTGCGGGAACGTCGGTATCAGCGCCGATATACTTGCAAAGCTCGGTCATGAAGCTCTGGCAGAATGCCATCACTTCTCGATCGGACTTGCCCTTGGGGTCAAAATCAGAGCCGCCCTTGCCGCCGCCAATGGGAAGACCGGTCAGAGAGTTCTTGAAGATCTGTTCAAAACCAAGGAACTTAATAATACCCAGGTTTACCGAAGGATGCAGGCGGATGCCGCCCTTGTAAGGACCGATAGCAGAGTTAAACTGTACGCGGTAACCGGTGTTTACGTGTACCTGACCCTTGTCGTCTACCCACGGAACTCTGAACTTGATCTGTCGTTCGGGGTTAACAATTCTTTCAAGCAGTGCATCACGGCGGAACTGCTCTTCGTTCGCGTCGATCACAACGCGCAGAGAATTCAAAACTTCCTTGACAGCCTGATGGAACTCGGGCTCGTTCGGGTTCTGCTTCACCACTAAATCAATTATTTCGTCAACGTATGACATAATATACCTCCAATGTTGCATGATAGCAACTAAAAATATAGCATTTATATATCTTTTTCATAATACTCTTTTTTTGGAAAGATGTCAATAGTTTTTGTATAGCGATATGAATTTTTTTACCAATTTGGGTTGACAATGACCCATTGATGTGTTATACTGAATTTATGAATCGGGGAGGGCACCCATCCAAAAAAACAGCATTCATACAGCCGATTGTAAAACGCAGTTTTACAATTGGCTAAGCAAATCATAACAAAGGGGGAGATACCCATTACAAAAAACATACGTGTTATCGATGAGCAAGGAAATGAACATGAAGCGACCTACCCAAAACGGGCAAAGGGTCTTGTAAAAAACGGCAGGGCACGCTTCGTAGATGAAAACACAATATGCCTTGCGTGTCCTCCGGATACAAATTTGGAGGAAAATAAAATGACAGAGAATACAGCAAACGAAACTGCAGTACAGGAAATCGAAACCATATCCAAAAAGGAGATCTGGGAACAGATCAAAAAAGCACAAGACAAGCTTTCCGATCTTAGCATGTGCATGGATAAAATATTTGCATTGAACGACATGGAGCGCGACGAAGAAGAAAATGTTTGTTGCGAACTTGTAGAGCACAAGATCGAAGCTATGCAAAAAATGTTTCAGACCCGTGAAGAAACACTAAAAAATCTGATTGATTTTTATAAAATGCTTCTTGTGGAAAGCGTTCCGACAAACAACAAAACACCCGAGTCGGTAAAAAAAGCCATTGTATATATCATGGATGAAGAAGTAATGGATGACAAAGCCAAGCTTTGTGCCATCAACGCACTTTTGCAAAGCGAAGAATAATCAACTGTCTGCCGCAGATTTCTCTGCGGCAGTTTTTTGTTTTACCTATTATACCAAAAAGGTTGTTGCATTTTTTCGCAACAACCTTTTTCCTTATTGTATCTAGAAAACCACCAGCAGTGCTGGTGGTTCCAAAAAGCTTTAGCTATGAGTAGAAAAAGAACCTCCTTTGATTTATAATAGAGAAGGTCTGCCAACCGAAACTACAAAATCAAAGGAGGATCAAGTCGTGAAACTTGACACAGACAGTTTAGCACATACGCAATGGAATTGCAAGTATCATATCGTGTTTGCACCTAAATATCGCAGACAGATAATGTACGGAAAAATCAAAGCGGATATAGGAATAATGCTAAGGAAATTATGTGAATACAAAGGGATAGAAATCATCGAAGCGGAAGCATGTAAAGATCATATACACATGTTAGTATCGATTCCGCCGAAATACAGTGTATCACAAATAATGGGGTATCTAAAAGGCAAAAGCAGCCTAATGATATTCGAGAAGTATGCAAATCTAAAGTACAAATATGGGAATCGTCATTTCTGGTGCAGAGGATATTATGTAGATACAGTAGGACGCAATAAAAAGGCGATTGAAAAGTACATAAGAAATCAATTGCAACAAGATTATGAAGATGATCAATTGAGTATAAAAGAGTTTGTTGACCCGTTTACGGGTGAGCCGGTAAAAGGGGGCAAATAAGAAAGCCCCTTTAGGGGCATGCCTGTAAAAGTCGCGCGGTTGGCAGACTTTTCGACGAGCCTTAAGGCTCAGCCTAGTGACATGCCCCAAGGGGGCTAGTGCAAGCCACCGGCACGGCCGGTGGTTATGACTTCTTCTTAAAGAATGCAATACCCGCACAACCCGCGCCTGTATGGGTAACAACAATGGGGCCCATCGTATAGTTCAACTCCTCGCCTGTCAGCTGCAACTGTTGTGAAAACTGCGTCTTATACCGTTCAATAGGCTCGTTTGCCATTGCCTGTCCGAAATACAGCGGCAACATGGGATCTCTTTCGGCAGCAACCCGCTCGGCGATCCATTTGGTCGCCATACCGTGCCCCATTGCCTTAGAGCAGATCTCCACCTTCTTTTCGATATACGCAATGGGCTTGAGGCGCGCCATCATGCCTTGCTTCATGGATTCCTCGGAAAGTCTTCCGCCCGCGTGCAAACAGCGCAGATCGTCTATGGCAAAGTACATCCATATACGGCTGTTCAGATCCTCACCCTTTTCGATTAATTCTTCCGCTGTTATTTCGGGAATTTGACAAAGCTTTGCAATTTCGGTTACAAGTGCACCCAAACCAAAGGTAACGATATAGGTATCGAACAAATGTACGTTCTTCATGCCGAGATTTTCAATCGCCTTCTGTGCACTGTAATAGGTGTTGCTCATTTCCTTGCCAATGGTCAGCACCAAAACAAAGGTATCCTCCAAATTGGCGTAGGGCTCCAGCACCTTTTCAAAGGCAAAGGGAGTGACCTGCGAGGTGGAGGGCAGTTTTTTACCGTTTGTAATACAGTCGTTTAAATGGGCATAAAACACCTCGTTGGACACATCCACTGCTTTATAGGGCTTACCATCCATGATCACGTCCAGCGAAGCAACGGTAATATCATATTTTTTCAAAATTTCGGGAGAAATATCGGCAGTTGAGTCAGTAATAATCTTAAATCTCATTTTCATTTCCTTTCTTCACAAATTTCTCTTGCAATGACGCCGCGGCTTTTTCCAATTTTTTGTATATCATTTTTGAATAATCGTATCACACATTTTCTCTACACATTTAGCATATCACAAAATTCGCCATATGTCAAGTATCATATTCTCTTTCATCGGTTTTTCAATAACCGATGAAATTGTCAAAGAGGCGAGAAGTTTGAAAAATTTCTTGACATTGTTATTTTTTTATAGTAAACTTGAGATATATTGACATACGAATAGGAGGTCACTATGATCAAGATCACTTTTATGGGTGCAGGAAGCACCGTATTTGCCAAAAACGTACTGGGTGACTGTATGCTTACCCCCGCACTGCGAGATGCGGAAATTGCGCTTTATGATATCGACGCGCAGCGCCTGGAAGAATCCTATCTTCTTATCACGCGGCTGAATGAAAACATCAATGAAGGCAGAGCCACTATCAAAAAATATCACGATATTCCAAACAGAAAGGATGCTCTGCGCGGAGCCACCTTTGTGGTCAACGCCATTCAGGTAGGCGGCTATGAGCCCTGCACCGTCATTGACTTTGACATTCCCAAAAAATACGGCCTGCGCCAAACCATCGGAGACACCCTCGGCATTGGCGGTATTTTCAGAGGGCTTCGCACCATTAAAATTCTGAAGGATTTCGCCGCCGATATGGAAGAGGTATGTCCCGATGCTTGGTTTTTGAACTACACCAATCCCATGGCGATGCTGACGGGCTACATGCTGCGCTATACAAAGGTAAAGACCGTCGGACTTTGCCACAGTGTGCAGGTATGCTCCTCCGGACTGCTAAAAAGTCTTGGAATGGAAGACAAAATGGATGGCAGGATCGAAACTATCGCGGGCATTAACCACATGGCATGGCTGCTTTCCATTCAAGATAAAGAAGGTAATGACCTTTATCCCGAGATCAAACGCCGCGCCAAGGAAAAGAATGCCAATGAAAAGCACGACGATATGGTGCGTTTTGACTATATTGATAAATTCGGCTACTACTGTACCGAATCCAGCGAACACAATGCGGAGTACAACTATCTGTACATTAAGGAAAACCGCCCCGAGCTGATTGAAAAATTCAATATTCCGCTGGATGAATATCCCAGACGCTGTATCAATCAGATCGCCCGCTGGAACACCCAGAAGGAAGAACTGATGGCAGGGGGCAATGTTACCCACAAGCGTACAGGCGAATATGCGTCCTATATCATGGAAGCTATCGTAACCGGCAATCCCTACAAGATCGGCGGTAATGTACTGAACAACGGATGCATCGAAAATCTGCCAAACGACGCCTGTGTGGAGGTTGCCTGCCTTGTGGACAATGCGGGCATTCATCCCACCCATGTAGGATCTCTGCCTCCCCAGCTTGCAGCCATGAATATGACCAATATCGGCGTACAGCAGTTGACCATTGCGGCTGCCAAAGAGCAGAGCATGGAGCACGTTTACCACGCCGCAATGTTAGACCCCCACACGGGCAGTCAGTTGACCACCGATGAAATTGTTTCTCTTTGCGATGAACTGAAAGCAGCACACGAAGCGGCAGGACATCCGATATTTTGATGTAAAACCCATATGAAAATGAGACGGTACCGATGAAGTGCCGTCTCATTTTTATACTGTATTACCGTTAAGACTGCTCGATTTTCTCGTTTGCAAGCAGCCTCAATTCATTCATAAAAGTCTCCACATCCTTGAATTCGCGGTAAACCGAAGCAAAACGCACATAGGAAACCTCATCCAATTGACGCAGTTTTTCCATCACCATAATGCCGATATCAGTGGTATGGATCTCACTTGTCAATGAATTTTGCAGTTCACTCTCAATTTCCGAAACCAGCATATTTAATTGCTCTGCAGTAACAGGACGTTTATAACACGACTTGATCAGCCCCGTCATGATCTTATTGCGATCAAACATTTCTTTGCTTCCGTTTTTCTTGATGACAAATACGGGAACCACATCGATGATCTCATAGGTGGTGAACCGTTTTTTACAGGAAAGACATTCTCTGCGGCGGCGAATGCTACCGTTTTCAGTGGGACGGGAATCGATAACCGTATTTTTGCTGAAACCGCAATTGGGACACTTCATATCAAACGCTCCTTTTCGTTATTCTTTGATATATTATATCATAATTCTTTATTTTTGTAAAGTTTTTTCGGTAAATTAATGAATTTACTTCTCAGTTCTTGACAATTCAAAATAAAATGGTATACTACTGAGTTGATGATATGAATAAGGAGTAAATGTATGAATTTTACTGAATGGAAAGGTTTCACAGAAGGAACCTGGCAAACTGAAATCAATGTGCGTGATTTCATTCAACAAAATGCCACCCCCTACACAGGTGACGAATCCTTCCTTGCACCCGCAGGAGAACACACCAAAGCAATGATGGAAAAGGTACAGGCTCTTTTTAAAGAAGAGCAGGAAAAAGGCGGCGTTCTGGATATAGACACCGAAACAGTTTCCTCCCTTTGCAACTTTGCTCCCGGTTATGTAGACAAGGAACACGAGCTGATCGTCGGTCTGCAAACCGACGCTCCCCTCAAGCGTGCTGTCCATCCCTTTGGCGGTATCCGCATGGTCAGAGATGCCTGCAAGGCATATGGCTACGAGCTCTCTTCCAAAGTGGAAGAACAATTCACTTACCGCACCACCCACAATGACGGTGTTTTCCGCGTGTACTCGGACGAAATGCGTGCCGCACGCCACTGTGCCCTGCTCACAGGTCTGCCCGACGCTTACGGCAGAGGCCGTATCATCGGTGACTATCGACGCGTGGCTTTATACGGCGTGGATAAGCTTATCGAATTCAAGAAAAAGGATAAAATAAAGATTGCCAAGGGCAACATGAATACCGAAACCATCCGTCTTTCTGAAGAGCTGTATCAGCAGATCACATTTCTCGGTGAACTCAAAAAAATGGCAAAATCCTACGGCTACGATATCAGCCGCCCCGCCGCCAACGCCCATGAAGCCATCCAATGGACCTATTTTGCCTATCTGGCAGCTAACAAAGAACAGAACGGTGCCGCCATGTCGCTCGGTCGCACCAGCACCTTCTTTGATATTTATGTCGAACGCGACCTCAAAAACGGAACGCTGACCGAAGAAGGCGCTCAGGAGCTCTTTGACGGTTTAGTCATCAAACTGCGTATGATCCGCCATCTGCGCACCCCCGAATACAATGAACTTTTCGGAGGCGATCCCATGTGGATCACCGAAGCAGTGGGCGGTATGGCAGAAAACCACAACACACTGGTTACAAAGTCCTCCTTCCGTATGCTGCATACTCTCAGAAATCTCGGTCCCGCCCCCGAACCCAATCTGACCGTGCTGTGGAGCCGTCATCTGCCCGATACATTTAAAAAGTTCTGTGCCAAAATCTCCATCGAAACAGATGCAATTCAGTACGAAAACGATGATTTAATGCGTCCCGCTTACGGCGACGACTATGCCATTGCGTGCTGTGTATCCGCCATGCGCGTGGGCAAACAAATGCAGTTCTTCGGTGCCCGTACCAACCTTGCCAAGCTGTTGCTCATTGCCCTCAACGGCGGCTATGACCAAACATTCGGCACCAGAATCGGTCCGCAAATGACTCCCATGACCGACGATATTCTTGACTACACACGAGTAATGGAGCGTTTCAACATCTATCTTTCTTGGCTCTGCCATTTGTATGTCAACACCATGAACTGCATCCACTATATGCATGATAAATACATCTACGAAAAAACCCAAATGGCACTGCATGATACCGAAGTACAGCGCTTGATGGCATTCGGTATTGCCGGTCTGTCGGTCATTGCCGACTCGCTGTCTGCTATCCGCTATGCCAAGGTACATCCGATTCTGGATGAACAGGGAATCATCTGTGATTTTGAAACCGTGGGTGACTTCCCCAAATTCGGTAATGACGACAACCGCGTGGACGACATTGCCCAGAACCTGGTACATCAGGTTTATACCGAATTGAAAAAGACCCCCACCTACCGCAATGCCCGTCATACCCTGTCGGTTCTGACCATTACCTCTAACGTGGTTTACGGCAAGAAGACCGGTTCTACTCCCGACGGCAGAAAAGCCGGCGAACCCTTTGCCCCCGGCGCGAACCCCATGCACAACCGCGAGCAAAACGGCGCCATTGCTTCGCTGAACTCTGTTTCCAAAATCCTGTATGGGGATGCCAGAGACGGTATCTCCAACACCTTCTCCATTGTTCCGGATGCGCTGGGCAAGACCGAGCAGGACCGCGAAAACAATCTGGTCAGCGTACTGGACGGTTATTTCGGCAACTATGCTCACCATCTGAATGTAAATGTGCTCAACCGCGAAACCCTGCTGAAAGCATACGAAAATCCCGAAGAATACCCCAATTTGACCATTCGTGTTTCCGGCTATGCGGTTAACTTCTGCAAACTGTCCCGCGAACAGCAAAGAGAAGTGATTTCCCGTACCTTCCACGGTGCCCTCTGATGAATACCATTAAACTGCATTCCTTCCAATCGCTCGGGACTGTAGACGGTCCCGGCGTGCGGGCTGTGCTTTTTCTGCAGGGGTGTTCCCTTAGCTGTGTCTGCTGTCACAATCCCGACACATGGAATATGGCAGACGGTGAGGAGATAACCATTCCTGCGCTCATGCACAAGATCCGCCGTTGCCGTCCCTATTTCGGAAAGAACGGCGGTGTTACCGCCTCGGGCGGAGAACCGCTTTTGCAAGCGCAGGCACTGACCGAGCTTTTTAAAAGCTTAAAACAAGAAGGGATTCATACAGCCCTTGATACAAGCGGCTGTGTCCTCACCCCCACGGTCAAAGAATTGCTCCGCTATACAGACCTGGTGCTACTTGACTACAAATACACAAACGATATTGATTATCTGAAATATACCGGCATGGAAAAAGCCGCCGTCGACCGTTTTCTTTCCTACTTAAATGCCGAAACCAAAGAGACCTGGCTAAGGCATGTATATATTCCCGGACTAAACGATAACGAAGAATCGATTGCGCGGCTTTGTGAAATAAAAAAAGCCAATCCCTGTGTTTCCCATATTGAACTGCTCCCCTTTCGAAAGCTCTGCCTTGAAAAATACCATGCAATGGGTTTGCATTTCCCTTTGGAAAACACACCGGAACCCTCCCTTCAAGAAATTGCCTCTCTAAAAGAAAAATTCACCGAACTAAGCTAAAAGAAGGAGACTACATGATTTCCTTCTTTTTTGATAAAATAAATACTGTAAAGTAACATATTTCCTCAAAAAACAGTCTGCAGACTGTTTTTTATTTTGTAAAATATGCACAAAAATCGTTCTTTGTTTTCTACACCTATAAAATTGACATACAAACTGCAAACTGCTATAATATCAGTATGTGCGGCACAGAATTCGACAGCACAATGTGTGCAAACACAAAACATCAGATTGGAGTTTATTATGAAAGTCAAACTACTTTCCCTATTATTGGCACTTTTGATGCTCGTTTCCTGTTTTACAGGCTGCGGATCCAAAAAGAATCCCCCCACAGATCCCAATGAGCAGCCCACCGCCATCGATCCGACCGAGGGAGATGACTGGGTGGATACTGAAACACCGGGCGGAGCTACCGGCGGAAAGACCCATAAAAAAGCCGATTTCATTCCCTCTTCCCTATCGCTGATCGGCACCGATTTTTTGCCGCCCATCGGCAATCAGGGATCTATCGGCTCTTGCGCTTCTTCCAGCATCGCCTATTGCCAGTTCACCAATGCAGTTGCCCGCTATTTACACAGCATCGACCCTAACTCACAATTTAAGCCTGCCACAGGAAAAAGCGAATATCTGATCTCCAGCAAATTCACCATGAATTTCTCCGGAGCCGGCACCGCTTGGGTATACGATGTACTGAAAGATCACGGTGCACTTGTACGTGCCGACAGCGACTTCTACCGTAATTCCGCCGGCGGATCCACGGCAGGTCCTCTTGACGACCCATATCTGCAATCCTCTGACTGGGATGTCGCAGACGGTGAGCTTACCAAAGCACTGAATATGCGTGCTGTCAACTACGAACAAATCTGGATGAATGGCTACAACAACCAATTGACCACCACCGACAAAGGCAAAGAGCTGGTCGAAAAGATCAAGGACGCTGTTGTTACGGGAAACGTCGTTGTGACAGGCGGTTTCTCCTCTTATTGGAAATACGGCGTAATTGACAATGACGGACTGGGAGATCTCGGAAAAGCCGGCGATGAAGCGATCGTATATTCTGCCGAGTCAGGTTCTCCCGGCGGCCACCAGGTTTCCATTGTGGGCTATGACGATAATATCACCGCCACTGTTGCAGGCGTTACCATGAAAGGCGCTTTTCAAGTGGCAAATTCCTGGGGCATATGGAAAAACGACGGTTATGTGTGGCTGATGTACGATGCTGTCAACAAAGTATCTGAGTACGAAGGCTTACAGAATAAAGACATCTATTCCACTAAGCGTTATCTCTCCATTGGCAATGACTCTACATATGTGGGACAATTCAGTACTCTGGGCGAAAACTCAACCGATATTATCTTTGTCAAAAAAGGAACCGCAACCATTGAAGGAAAAACATATCCCACTTTCTATATTCATGCAAAAGGCAACTATTTGACATACGAAAAAAACAAAATAGGTGTTCATACAGCGGTCAATGATGAAATTGGGCTGTGGGCTGTTATCCCCATCCAGAATGCTGCGGGCATGTCCGATTATTCTGCCCAAAAGTATTCCGAAGATATGAATGGCGGTTACCTTCTGTACGCAGTCAATGCAGTGGGAAACCACCTGCTGTACGGCGGAACGCCCGGCGGCAATTACAATACCACCCCATCCCTCACCTCTCTGACCGGAACTTATACATATAGTAACATCTGTTTTGCTTTGCCCGGTTTTTCCGATTCCAAAGATCAGCAAATGATCACCGTGCTTTGTCACAACGGAAACGGCGATGAAACACCGCGCACTTTCTCCATGGACCAATTCTGTTTCCTGTATTGGGACTGCGATATCGTTTGCAATGATCCGGGATATACTGTGACCGTAGAGTTGGAAGCAAAGGACCGCGAAGGCTTCTATCTGGAATTAACACGCACCGACGCTTCCAATAAAACCACCACATATACCCCCGCCATATTCCGCTATGGTGAAAACTTTAGCAATGTGCATCCCGATAATGAATATATATCTTCTGAAAATTACCTGAATTTCAACGGAGAAGTCAACGGCAATGCTTGCACCGGGTACTTTACCCTCAGCTATGCCACTATGATCTCGCCCGGTGATAATTACGAAAACTACATTTGGGGTGTCAATATCACACAGACCCACAGCACCATCCGTGTAAAAAAGATCACTCTGAAAGACGGAAACGGCAATATTCTCTCTCAGATCATCCCCGAAGACAGTCAGAAAGCCACCGGCAAATATGTATTCGATTTCGGAAAAGAAATTGAAAACGAACGAAACATCGGTACTTTCCATCTGCAAAACGCCTCCGGTGAATTCTTAGTCTCCCACCGTGTGGCACTGCTGGTACCCGGTGAACAAAAAAATGCTGCCGGTATTGAATTTATCTACGATCACATCACCAACGAATACACACTGAAGCTGGAAGACAAAATCTACATTTTAGATATCAAAGGCAAAAACATACAGCCCGGCATCAATGTGCAGTTCAACAACCATTCCGCCAAGAGAAACACGCAAACCTGGCGTGTAATTCAGAACGAAGACGGCACAGTGAATATTCGTTTGGCATGCAACACCAAGTACGCCATCGGCATCAAAGACGGTAACACCTGTTTGGTGGCAGGCAAGGACATCAAAACCTACGGCACCTGGACTCTGATCCCCGGAGGTACAAACGACAATGTATTTGAAATTGCAAAGACCGACGCGGGCTTAACAGTTATTTGCACCAAGCCTGAAATTGCGGGCAATATTACCGTGAATATCGCAGATGAAAACGGCACTTTGATCAAAACCGAAACCCCTGTTTTCAACGACAAGGGAACAGCATCCTTTACCCTCGATTCCCTTAATCCCGGCACCTATGTGATCTCACTGTTGGTAAACGGAAAAGTCAGCGAAGATTACAACCGTTGCGTTTATATTCTCAAATAATGCACCGTTACAAAGCAGACTCACTTTATTTGTGGGTCTGCTTTCTTTTTTTGCCAAAGCTAAGCTGTTTTTATTGTTAAATATACACAAAAGCCGTATCTTGTTTTCTACATCTCTTGAATTGACAATCAAATTGCAAAATGATATAATAGAATTGTAAGTAATCTAATTTCGCCGTAAAAACGGCAGTCTACCAGGGAGGTAATGATGAAAATAAGACTACTCGCATTATTGATAGCACTTCTTATGATCCTATCTTGCTTGGCGGGATGCGGCTCCAAAAAGAAATCCAACAATCCGAATGACGTACCCGATGCCACCGATCCCACAGAGGGAGATGATTGGATCGATACTGAAAAACCAAGCGGAGCGCTCGGCGGTAAGACCCATAAAAAGGCCGACTCCATCCCCTCTTCCGTGTCACTGATCGGTACTGATTTTCTACCGCCCATCGGTAACCAGGGGTCTATCGGCTCCTGTTCCTCTTCCAGTATAGCTTACTGTCAATTCACCAATGCAGTTGCCCGTTATCTGCATAGCATTGACCCCAATTCAACCTTTAAACCTGCCACCGGCGACAGCAAATATCTGATCTCCAGTAAATTTGCCATGAATTTCTCGGGCGCAGGTACCGCATGGGTATACGATGTCCTGAAAGATCACGGTGCACTGGTGCGTGCCGACAGTGACTTTTACCGTAACGCCAGCGGCGGCGCTTCCGGCGGAATCAAAGACAATCCGTATCCGCAATCTGCCGAATGGGATGTGGAAAACGGCGAAATGTCCAAAGCGCTGAACATGCGTCTGCTTAACAACGAACAGATCTGGATGAATACCCTTAACTACCAACTCACCACCACCGAGCAAGGGAAAGCACTGGTTGATAAAATCAAAGACGCGGTTGCCACAGGCAATGTGGTGGTTACAGGCGGCTTCTCCACCTATTGGAGATACGACAAAATCGACAGCGACGGTCTGGGGGATCTTGGAAAAGAAGGTGACCAAGCCATCGTCTATTCCTCCGAAGCAGGAAAGCCGGGCGGTCACCAAGTATCTATTGTTGGTTATGACGACAATATTACCTTCACCTCCGCAGGTGTAAAAATGAAGGGAGCTTTCCAAGTAGCCAACTCTTGGGGGGATTGGAAAAACGACGGTTATGTATGGCTGATGTATGACGCGGTCAATAAAGTTTCGGGTTATAAAGAGCTGCAAAATCCCGACATATATACATCAACCCGATATATGTCCTTTCTTGATGATGAAGTAGAATTCGGCCTCATGCTGCATTTGAAAAACATGGATTTTGATATTGAACTCATAAAACAAGGAACAGCCAATGTGGAAGGAAAAACTTATCCCACATATTACATCAAAGGCAGCACGGGCTATCTTACCTACGGTAACAAAAATGCCATTGCCGTTTCTCAAAATGCCACCGACAAAACAGGACTTTGGGCGGTGATCCCCACAAGCGATCTTTCTCGCTTCCCCGGTTATAATCAATCTTACGCTGAAAAAGATGATATGACCGGAGGCTATATACTATATGCCGTAAACAATGCTAACAACAAAATCCTTTATTGCGGTGCGGCATATTCCAGCCAAAACACCGTTTCCGATCTGTACAGTCTGTCTCAGATGTACTACAGCTATTACAATATCTGTCTGAAATTAGAAAACTACAACGCAAGCAAAGACCGGCAAACCATTCGTATTTTAGGCAACAACGGTGTGGGCGAGGAAATTATACGCACCTTTTCCATGGATCAATTCTGTTTTGTCTATTGGGACTGCGATATCGCCTGCAACGAACCCGGGTATACTGTTACTGTAGAACTGGATGCCAAAGAGCGTGAAAGTTTTTATATTGAACTGACCCGTACCGATGTTTCGGGCAAAACCATCACCCATGTTCCCGCCATTTTTAATTACGGAAAAAACTTTCTGAATGTTCATCCCGACGGCGAATATATTTCACAAGAAAACTATCTAAACTTCAAGGGAGAAGTCAACGGTGATACCTGTACCGGTTATATCACCCTCAGTTATGCGCCCATGCTTCAAACGGGCGATAGCTACGATAACTACCTTTGGGGAGTAAATATTGTACAAACCACAGGCAAGATCACCCTAAAAAGTATTACTCTGAAAGATGGAAGCGGAAAGACCCTTTCGCAGATCGTTCCCGAAAACAGCGAAGATGCACTGGGAAAATACGTTTTTGATTTCGGAAACAAAATGGAAAATGATCGCAACATCGGTACCTTCAATCTCAAAAATGCAAGCGGCGAATACTTAAATTCCAAGAGAGTGGCTCTTTTGGTTCCCGGCACCGAAAAGAACGCCACCGGTATTGACTTCATTTACGACTATGTCACCAATGAATACACCCTCCAGCTCAAAGATAAGATCTACATACTGGATATCAAGGGCAAAGAGATCAAACCCGGCGTTTCCGTTCAGTTTAACAATAAATCCGACAGGAGAGATACACAAACTTGGCGTGTGATTCAAAATGAAGACGGTACTGTCAACATCCGTTTGGCATGTAACACCAAATATGCCATCGGCATCAAGAACGGCACTACTTGCTTGGTAGCGGGCAAGGACATCAAAACCTATGGCACATGGACATTGACTCCCGGCGGCACCAACAGCAATGTGTTTAAAGTCACCAAGACCGAAAATGCCCTGTCTGTTGTCTGCAATAAGCCCGAAGTGACAGGCGACCTGGGAATCAGCGTTACGGATGATAAAGGTAAAGTGATCCAAACCGAGACGCTTCATTTTGATGCCAAGGATCAAGCAACCTTTACCATTGATACTACCGCCCCCGGCAGCTATATCATTTCTCTCACGGTAAACGGAAAACCCTCAAAAGAAATCAGCCGTTGCGTATATATCATCCAATAAATACATCATTTTCAAAAGAGGCGAAGCACGGTGTGCCCGCCTCTTTTTCATGTAAAAAGTTCCTTGTAAAAAAGAGAGAAAACTATTGCAAAATCTGTAGAAATTTGATAGAATAGATTGTGTATTAACAAACCGGACAGGGGGAATTTAACTATGAGAAAAAACAAACTGCTAATCTTGCTTTCGGTACTGATTTTTGCAGTCATCGGCGCTGCCTTTTCCTTTGCAGCTCTTAGCGCAACAGCCAAGCTGACAGGCCCTGACAAGATCTATGAAAATGATACATTTGCTTTAGAGTTCAAAGTCAATTGTGATACAATATACGGTATGGAAGCCAAGCTTGACATCACCGGCCCTATCGAACAGGAAAGCATCACTTTAAATCCCGCTCTTACCGGTTGGACCGTAGAGAGTATGAACGGCGTGTTTATGGTCTACAGCAATGACCTTGCCACACCGGTTTCCGGCGAAAATGTGACCCTCTTTACGATGAAATACAAATTGACCGACGAAGCCAAAATAGGCGATACCTTGTCGGTTAAGTTTACCGATGTGGTACTGGCGAACCACCTGACCAGCGATCAAACCGATCCTTTTGCGGTTACATACAGTAAAACTATCCAAAAAAGGCCCTCCACCAACACCAACCTGACCTCTTTGAAGATCAACGGCAGCGCGGTTGACGGCTTTGACCATACGATCACCGAATACGCCCTCAAGGTTCCCTATGAAACCGATTCGGTTTCTGTCAGCGCAACCTGTGCAGGCGAAGGTGCTTCTTATTCTGTCACAGGAAACAGCGGCTTAAAGGTTGGTGTCAATAATGTGGTTGTGCGTGTAACCGCCGCCAGCGGCGATACCAAAAACTATACCGTGAAGGTTACCAGAGACAACCCTCCGAATTTGGCACGCTTAACCAATCTTACAGCAGAAAGCTATACCCTCAGCCCCGCATTCGATTCTAACGTATTTGCTTATACCGTCAGCGTACCGTATACCAAAAAATCCATTACGATCAAGCCCTCGGCAGATGACGGCATTACCTACGCCGTAACCGGCGGTTCCGATCTTTCAGTCGGCGACAATATCGTTACTGTCAAAGTAACAGACCAATATGAGAATACTGCAGAATACACCGTAACCGTCACCCGCCGCCAGAATAACAATACCAATTTGTTGAAGCTGGTGATTGAAGGTTACGAACTTACACCTCTTTTCCACTACACAATTACCAATTATAATCTTACGGTTCCCGCCTCTGTAACCTCTCTTGAAATTGATGCCGTAGCCGCAGGCGATGGCGCAAGCTTTGATATTACCGGCAATGAATTTGATTCCGCAGGCGGCAAGGTGATCATCACCGTCACCGCAATGGACGGAACTACCAAAAATTACACCATCAATGTCAAAAAAGAAGGCGCTCCTGTTGATCCTGTTGATCCTCCCGCCCCCGGCGCCGCTAAATTGAACTCCTTGATCCTCAAAAATGCAACCCTTTCTCCCGCATTCTCCTCCTCTGTCACTTCGTACACAGCAACTGTACCCGGAAATGTTACCGTTTTGGATCTGGAAGCGTTCGGTGAAAACGGAAGCGAAGTGATCATCAAAGGGGCAACCAATCTAAAAGTCGGTCAAAACCGTGTTTCCATCATTGTAAAGGCTGAAGGCAAAACCGACTCGCAATATGAGATCATTGTCACCCGTTCCGAAGAAGAACCTACACCCGACAGTCCCGTTCTTGACAGTATTACCCTTTCCACCGGCACACTGTCCCCCGCATTTGACCCCAAAGTATTTACCTATATTGTATATCTGCCCCATGAAACCGCTAAGCTCACCCTGTCTGCCACAGCAGAAAGCGGCGCACAGATTACCGGTACCGGCGACTACACCTTGCTTCCCGGCAGCAATCCTCTGACCTTGCAGGTAATTGTCGGTGACAAAAACACAACCTATTCTGTCATTGCCTACGTAATGCCCGCATTCAGCGGCACCGTTCCCGGTATTAACGAGACGATCGATCCTCCCACACCCGAAACCAAGCCGATTTTCCTGTCCATCATCGGTAACGGTCAGGTTGGCACTTCCTTGAACGCTGTTGTAGACGGTATGGATACTTATCTCGTTCACTGGTTCCGTGACGATTCTGCTGTGGGTGCAAATGCAAACTATATTGTAACCGCAGAAGATGCCGGCAAGACTCTCACAGTCATTGTCTACGACGAAAGCGGAAACGCACTCATGACAAGAGAAATAAATATCCCCAAAAACACTCCCAGTACTTCTAATAAAAAAGATTCCGGATTTGACTGGGTCGGCATGATCATCAGTTTGGTTGCAGCTTTGGCAACTCTGATCATCGGTTTTATTCTCGGAAAAATGTATTTTACAAAGAAGGCATAAATAGCAAAAAAGATACGGATCACGATCAATGATCCGTATCTTTTTTATGTTCTTTCAAACGCAAGGTTTTTTGGACAAGACAGATTCGAGCTTATCTCTTAAAGGCTGTGAAGATATCCTGCCACATCAACCTGCCGATACCTCGAAAGCATCTGTTTCTGAGTTCCTTTTCCAACGTGAGAATACTCACTAAGAGAATCAGTATTCCTGCAACTAACTCCATGATCAATATGATCAATGGAATTAAACCAAAACCGAGCATAAAAATCAATATATCCTCTCCGGCAATACCGGTAATCAAAAAAAGCAGCGACATAATACACAAAACAACATTGGATCCCAGGAATAATCCTCCCAGTCGGATTTGTGCCATGCGGTATTTGTTCTTCATATCACTCCTTGCAATGAGGCATTTATAAGCACATACTGCCGTCCATAAAATACCGATAGCAACGGAAGCATCTGCTGTATTATTGGCATTGGACGCAATTAAAGCAGCACAAATTAAAAGCAGAATATCAATCAAAACCAGAAGGATAGGGCGTCTGTACGTATCCAATAATTTGTCCATTATGGGAGTAATATAGGCCGTATGCTTGTGCAGTATATAATCCAGTTTTTGACGAAGCTCCTCATCCGCATACTTATATAATTCTTTATAAAAAGCATTATATTCATAGAAATCATTCAACTCAGACAGCTGTTCAACGTCTGTAATTTTAAACGTACACAGCACCCTATACAAATGAGCTGTAACGTTGGTTGGATCTCTGTACAGCACCTGATTGCATTTTGGGGAGGCTGCTATAAAATCCTTCGCCGATATCATTTTTTGTGCCTGCGCCAACAAATCTTCTGTATTTTGTGCAGAATTTCCACCAAAAAAAGAGAGAGGTCGAGGAGCAGGGGTAGGAGTGGGCATAGGAGTAGGCGTAGGAACAGGAGTAGGCACAGGGTAAGGAGGAGACGGAGCGACCCCGATGATCTTATTCAGCCCATGCAAAAGGTCCTGCATAAAGCCCAACTGGGACATATCCAGCGCCTGCAGACGGGAGAACTCCTCGGGCAGATCATAAGGATCCATATCCCGATAAGCGGGGATCAGTACCTTATTTTCGCCGTTTCGGATCAAATTCAAATACCGTTCCCACTCATTTCTTACCCATACCGCCTCAAAATACCGAGGATCGGTGCCTATTACGATCATCGCCTTGGCGGAATGCAGCGCCGCGAATATGTATGGCTCGTATTCCATGCCCAGCTTGTTTTCCAGCGTAATACGGCTGAAAAACACCTTGTAGCCCTGCTTTGTCAGCAGGTGATACAGATCGTTGGCGATCACGCTGTCACGGGTGCGCTTGCCGCTCTCATCGGTCTCTTTATAGCAGATAAATATATCAAAAGGCTTTTCTCCCCTTGAAATGGCAAGAATTCTCTTTTGAATGCCGTCGATGACGCGCGCTTCATCCTGC
>SVRY01000028.1 GCA_015064585.1 Oscillospiraceae bacterium | reverse complement strand
TACCGTCGCCGTTCTCATCATAGAGCATATTTTCCAAGCCGTATTCAGCAAGGTCAATGCCCGCCAAGGTGTCAAACGACACGGGAATATACGCAATGGGAGTTCCGTTTTTTTCGTTTATGAATTTGTCATCGTAGCTGACCGAGATATACACATATTCTGCGGTGTCTGACGGTTCCGTTGCAAAAACAGCAATCGGAAGAATGCCTGCAATCATAATGATCGAAAGCATGATGCTGACAATTTTCATTGTCATACTCTTTTTTGTTGTTTTCATAACACATTTCCTTTCTTTTTGTTTGAGCGCTTTGCTCATTTGTTTTTGGGGTCACTGATGGAGAGAATTTTTAGGATGTTGTCCTCCTTTCGATTTGCCCGGCAAAAGCAAAAAAGAGCGTGCCGGAAAAGTACCGCCCAAAGAACGCGACGGTCTCCGAACACACGCTCCTCTCCCAAGGATGTGTTCATTTTTTATGTACGGACAGGTTCCCGACTTATGCTCTGCGGCACAGCCGCGGCAAACACGGAAATGGGGGTTGTTTCGGATTCGTACCGAATTTCCTGAAGAAACCCTCGCGTTTACGCAGGGTTCTTCGACCTACTCAGTTTACAACTTTTCGATCCGTACACATATGTATATTAACGCACAGTGTGCGGTAATATCTTAATCAAAAACGTACATACCGAAGAACGGCAGTATTTTGTTCTTATACTCATAATTCATATTACAATCCTCGGCAAGCTTTTTGACCCAGATGCAATATGCAGACATACAAGAGCACATCATATTGGGATGCTCACACGGCTCACCGCCTGCGAGCTTACAGGGCTTGCACAACGTGCATCCGCTTGCACCGACCATAAATCCGTCGCGTCCCTCCGCTTTCAGCTTTTTGATCAGCCGAAGCATCGCGGCGTTATGTGATGCCTTCGCTTCCTTTAATTTATCGGTCTCGGAAAAATCCTCGATCTCCCACTCGGTGCTGACGACCAAGGCTTTTTTATAAGCCAACACCTTCTGCCTCATTTGTCCAGGTGTGCCACAATCGGGAGGGCAAGAATAATTCACGCCGTACTGCCCGCACAGATTTTCTTCACAATAGGGGCGAAAAGCGGCATCGAACACGATTTTATCCGTACTAATGACCTCTGCTCCATGAAAGCCCTCGGCTATTGACAATTCAATGATTTCCGTTTTGTTCATTTGCTCCGTTTCCTTCCGTTTTCTTTTTGCGCTCTTTTTCAATCTTTCGTAGTGCTGCAATCCTCGCTTGCTTGGCTCGAATGCGCTTTTCTTTGTTCCCCTGCGGTCTGTCGTCATCTCTCGGTGGCTTTATTTCTGCCGCCTCCAAGGCACGTGGCCACGGACCGAGAAAGGCTTTGATAGCTACGACCTCGCGATCTTCAAAATCCGAACGCTGAGGATAACGGGAAAGCCCCTCTGCTTGTAATTCTTTATATTTGTTTTGCAAAAGGAGGATACAATCTTCCTTTTTATATTTCTTATCTGACATAAGACCTCCGAGAATACAAAAACGCTTTTACTGCCAAAAAACAGTAAAAGCGTAGCTATCTTGTCAGTATGGAAGGACACAGTATCCCACCACTTGACGAAAACGGCTACGCTTTTCATATCCAAAAACGTTCGCGCTAAATGCGCATACCTTCGCTTGCGCTTGGTGAGTATTCCGACTTATGAATGTGTGCATTCAATTACGGTAATGATGGTTGCGACGGACTTGCACCGAACTTCCCCCTGATCCGCACGAAGCGGAACCAAACTGCGAACAAATATTCAATTAACGACATAACTCATCATTATGCCGTAACATTATAGCACCATTTTTTGATTTTGTCAATGGATTTTGGGAAAATTGGGACAAAACCATATAAAAAAGAAATTATAGAAACAAAATCGTATAAACTATCTACGCTTTTATGATAGCATCCTTCAAATAGCTTATCAATACACAAAACAATCAATTTATTATAAAAATCGACAGAATTATAAAAAGCGGCGAGGACAAGCCCCGCCGCCGTGTGTTATTCGATTAGTGTTTCAATAGCAATTTGCATACCGAGCTTGAAGGCGTATTCGAAGATGGCCGCTTCGGCAATGCTTACGTACTCATCCCAGCAATCGTGAAACTTTTCGAAGATCTCCTTCTGCTCGTCGGTGAAGGTTTTCTCCAAGTCCTCGTGATGCCTTGCCATATAGCCGAGCAATTCTTTCATTTCTTTGGAGTTAGTTCGGCTGTCCTCTTGCGGAATGATGTTTCCGTGCCAAAGTTCTTGAATGATGGACCTCATTGATAGACCACCTCCTGCAAGACGATCTCTTCGGCGCTTGCTTTGATGTTGTTCATCTCGGCAGTCCATTGGAGTGCGTTGTGAGCCTTCAGAACTTCGTCTAAGCTGCGTTCTTGGGCGAGGCGAGAAATTATGTCATCGAGCAATTTGTGAGCTTGAACATCAATGGCGTGGAGATATTCATTCAAGCGCCCCTCGGTGAGCAGGGTGGTATAGGTTCCGCGACGATGCTTTTTTATAAAGTCAAGTCGCAGATTGGCATACTTCCCAAGAGGATAACTTGTCTGCTCGGGGAGTGCAAGATCGGGGTAGTAAAGTCCGTTATGTTCGGTATAAGTAATTTGATTTTTCATCGTAAATATCCTTTCTTAAAATTAGTTTTCATTTGGCATCAATTATCAAGGATATTTACTTAGGCGGTGCTCGGGCGTGATTCCAACAACAGCAAGTCAGCATCACATATCACCGAACACAAAAAGAAATCCGAACCCTTCGCCTACCGGCTTTGGGTTCGGATTTCTACTGTTTGGTGCGCCTGACAGGACTTGAACCTGCACTTCTCGCGAAACGGGAACCTAAATCCAGCGTGTCTGCCAATTCCACCACAGGCGCGTATTCAATTGTATATTGGAGCATTGTTTATACCAAGAAATATAACAGGCAAAGAAGGAAGAATGCTGCGGCAACGACATAATAACAAATTGCCGGTATTTTGTTTTGCTGAAGTATGCCATTGCTCAACCAAAAAACGCCAAAAAAAGCAAAACTGATTCCTTGATGAACTATATCAATATCACAAAGAGAAAGAATTTTAAATACGATATACGCCAATCCGAAGATCCAACCGGTTACAAGGATTAACTTTTTTACTGTTGTCATTTCATTCCACTTCATAATTGTACTCCAATTTCGCACTAAGATATTATAGCATTAAATTTTTGATTTGTCAAGATTTCGCGGCAAATTGCGTGTGTTGGTATGCGGATCGTTTTTTCAAAAACGGCACAAGGTGATATTTGCAATGAAAATTTTTACATTATCTATTTTCAAATACGCTTTTAGGTGATAAAATAAATATATATTTTATAAAGAGAGGTGCTTATTGTGTATCCTTTGGGGAATACAGGACTTAATATATCGCGGGTAGGCTTTGGAGGCATTCCCATTCAGCGAACTGAAGAAAATAAGATCCCGGCGCTTTTTGACGCTCTTTTGCGGGAAGGCATCAATTTTATTGACACTGCAAGAGGCTATACTGTCAGCGAAGCGTATATCGGCAGAGCGATTGCGGGAAAACGGGACAAGTTTGTGCTTGCTACCAAGAGTATGGCGCGCACGGCGCAGGCAATGGCAGCGGATATTGACCGCTCGCTTGCCAATCTGCAAACCGACTATATTGATCTGTATCAGATCCATAACCCGAACATGGCGGACCTTGAAACGGTGCTTGCTCCCGGCGGTGCTATGGAGGCGCTTATTGCCGCCAAAAAGTCGGGCAAGATCGGGCACATCGGTCTTACATGCCATCTTCTTTCGGTATTCGAAAGGGCACTTTCGATCCCGCAGGTGGAAACGATTATGTTCCCCTACAATCTTGTGGAAACACAGGGCGAGGCGCTCATTCAAAAATGCCGCGAAAAGGGCATCGGTTTCATTGCCATGAAGCCCCTTGCCGGCGGTGCCATTGAAAATGCCTCCCTTGCCATGCGCTTTATTCTGCAAAATCCCGCTGTTTCGGTGGTGATTCCCGGTATGTACAGCCCCGAAGAGGTGGAAATCAATGCCCATGCCGCAGGGGAGCTTACCGAAGCGGACTACGTGGAAATTCAAAACATCAGAAATACCCTGGGAACTGCCTTCTGCCGTCGGTGTAATTATTGCGCGCCTTGCACGGTGGGGATCAATATTTCGGGTGTGTTCCTTTTTGAAGGATATCTTGAACGGTATCATCTCGGAAACTGGGCGAAAGACCGCTATTCTGCCATGGCTAAAAAGGCATCCGACTGTATCGGTTGCGGCGTTTGCGAGAGCCGCTGCCCCTATGGACTTCCCATTCGCGAAATGCTGAAAAAAGCGGCAAGCTCCTTTGGCGAATGATGAAAAAAGGGCTTGAAATTGTCGTATTATCGGAGATGCCGCCGTTGCCTTCACACCCTGTTTTGCCCGGATCAACCGCGTAAAGAGGTATATGGATGTGTATATGGCAAATGGTCAACTGCCTTTATAGGATAATGGTATCTCCGCAGGAAAGATAGGTCAGCTTATCACCCAGCGTTTCTTTCAGCAGGGTATACTGTTCTTTCCCCGTGCAGTGACAGGTGTAATACTGCGCAGTTTGCTTAGCCAAGCTCTCTGCGCTTTTGACAAGATAGTCCTTATCTTTTTGAATGTCAAGCTTTTTGAAATGAAAGCCGCCGATGAGAACATCGGGATGGAAATAGGCGGCAATATGGGTAATGCCGCGGTGCGAACAGCCGCTAAACAGTATTCTTTTGCCATTTTCCTCGATCACAAGATATATTTCATGACAGAAGGTGTCGGGGACAAGCGTATCCTTTTCCTTTTTCCACAGTCCTTGTCCCACGGTTTTGTCAAGGGGCAGATCCTTCACGGTATATAGGGTGATGCCGTTTACCAAAAGAGTGTTTTGCGTGATGGGACAAAGTAGGAAATCGGCGGATATTTCGCCGGGAAGTCCGATATATTTATCTGAGTAAAACGACCCGAAGGCGTAGGGGCTGACATACAGCGGAGCTGTTTGGTTGACTTTGCGAAATGCCGAAAATCCGCCGCCGTGATCGTAATGACCGTGCGAGAGGATGGCAATATCCACCTGCGAAAGATCCACTCCCAGCGTATTTGCGTTTTGTAAAAACAGATCGGTCTGCCCCATGTCGAAAAGGATCTTTTTATCATGAGTCTCGATATACAAAGAAAGACCGTGTTCTGCCCGTAGTAAGGGATTGTTTGTATAATTTTCGGTAAGACAGGTAATTTTCATATAAGCATCCGTTTTTTGAAATATTTTGTGCGTTAAAAATTGCCCAACTTTTAGGGAAAGTTGGGCAAATTTTTTTATATTACAGGGGAGTATCCAGCGTAATGACCTGATTCTTTTCCACGCTTTCAAATCCCAGTTCCAGAACGCGCAGAACACGCATCATCTGTTCGTGGGTCACAAGCTGAGTCTCTTCGCCGCGAATCGCCTTGCAAATATTGCGATAGTAATCATGTACATCGGAGGCGGGACGTTCCAGCTCGTAGGTGTCGGTGGTGATCTCGTCTCTGGGAGCCATGGTCTTTGTCAACCCTGCTGCCGTCTGTACCGGTACCACATCGCTTTCATGCCAAGCCTTGCAGCGAACGACTTTGGTTTTCTTGGTCCAGTCTTCGATGATGGCACTGCCCTTGGTGGCTCTCATGTAGAAACGGGGCATGGCGATAAAGTTGTAGGTACCCACTTCCACGTAACCGGTGGCGCCGCCTTCAAAGGTGATGGTCATGCGGAAGCCGTCGTCCACTTCCTTGTTTGTGATGTTGTCAAAGGTGTTGTAGATCGAGACGATCTTTTTGCCTTTGAATACCAGCAGCATTTGGTCGATGAGGTGGATTCCCCAGTCGTACAGCATACCGCCGCCGTATTCTTTTTGACCTCTCCAGTCGCTGGGAATGCCGCGGGAGCCGTGAATTCTGGATTCTACATTCAAAATCTCGCCGATCTCACCGCTGTTGCTGAGCTGCTGCATGGCAAGATAGTCCACGTCAAAGCGGCGGTTCTGGTGCACCGAGAAGATTTTACCGGTGCGGCGGGAAACTTCGATCATGTCGGCAAGATCTGCACAGCTGAGAGTGACAGGCTTTTCGCAGATCACGTTTTTGCCGGCTTCCATACCTTTGATTGCCAGTTCCTTGTGTACATCATTGGGGGTGGCAATGGTCAGAAGATCCACACTCGGGTCAGACAACACCGACTCAAAGCTGTCGTAAGCGAAAATACCGTTCTTTCTTGCCGCCTCGTTGCGTTCTTCCTTGATGTCATAAACGCCTGCCAGATTGACGCAGTCGCTTTCCTTGGCAAAACGGGTGTGCCAGGAGCCCATGCCGCCGTAGCCGATCACAACTAAATTGATCTTTTTCATAAAAACCTCCAAAATCGGTAGATTTGTTTGATACATGGTTATTATACAAGATATTTTTGATTTTTGCAATACTTTTTTGCAAGAAAGACATGAATTTATCAAATTTGCGTGCCATCCAGCGCCGATCTTAACATTTTTTCGTATTGTTTTCGTGCCGACTCGGGCGAAAGAATGGTGACCTGTCCTTCAAGGGCAAACAGCCAGCCGAAAAATTGAGGGCTGATCACCACGCGCACAGCAACGGTAAAATGATCGTTTCCGTCGGGAATGGGGCGGCAGTTCTCGCGGTCGAATCGGTCTATGAGAATGCTTGCCATGTGATTTTTTGCCCGCAGGCGCACGGTCTGATCTTCGCCGCCAAACATACCGAAGGCAGACAGCGAATAGCGCGCCAAGTCCAGCTCTCGGCTGCCTTCGGGCAGGATTGCGGGAGCATTCTCCAGAAGTAAGGCGGCTTCCATTTTGTCCACCCGATAGTGCCGCAGCCGGTCACTGCCGATCGGGGTTGCGATGAGATAATATTTTTCATCGTCCACCATCAGCTCCATCGGACTGACTTCATAGCGTCTGCCGTTGTGCCGGCGCACTTTGTTGCCGTTTGGCAGATAGTCCAAATAGTAAAAAGCGATCCGCTTGCCGCGGCGAATGGCTTCGTGAATGATATCCACAGAGTAAAATACGCTTTCGTTGTCGCTTTTGGCTCTGCCGCGTATGTAAACATGGCGTTCCAGGTTTTGTGCATGATAACGGGAGGTCAAGGTTTTGAGCTTTTCGATGAGTATTCGGCTTTTCTTTTCGGTTAAAAAGCGGGCGGACTGCACCGCATCGATCAGCATTTTCAGTTCCGAGAGCTGAAAGCTTTCAGACAGAAGGCGATAGCCTCCGTTTTTGCCGCGCAGGTTTTGAATGTCCATGCCGTAGGCAATGAGAGCGGCAATGTCATCGTAGATACTGCGGCGGTCGGCTTCGATACCGTAGGCAAGCAGGTGCGCTAAGATCTCATCGGCGGTGAGAATGTGTTCTTCGTCGGTATATTCTTTTAATATGGCAAGGACTTTTAGCAGTCTTGCCTTTTGTCCCGGCTGTTTTGGCAATCCGATCCCCTCCTTTTCTTTAGTATAAAACAGAATCTTTCCTTTGTCAAGCATAATGTACCGTTTATTGTACATTAAGTTTGCTATGATATAGACAGCGAAGGGAAATAACATTTTTGGGAGGTTAGTATGAGTATTGCCATTGGAGTAATTTGCATTATTACGGTTGTGACCCTGCGGGATGAATTTTTGTTATACCGCAAGCGCCGGGAGTACCGTGAAAACTGCGAGCTGTACCGTGCGCATGAAGAGACGTTTCTTCTGACGGGGGAAAAACACAATAAATAAAAAACATTTTTGTATCAAGGCTTGCATTCTTGTCTGATTTATGGTACAATCATATATATATATTGATGTTTGTCAAAGAGAAAAACGACAGGTGGGAAGATTCTTTCAATCAAGTAAAAAACGCCTTATTTTTCAATTTTCTTCCACAAAATATATGAATGAAGTGTGAATTATTTTGGCTTTTATCATATATCGCTTGACAAAATCAGGATATTCATATATAATGATAAACTGAGTTGATTGGCTCAAATTCAGACAGGAAAAGGTACAAAAAATGGAAAACGAAAACAGTGTAGACCGCGGTATCAGATTATCCGATCTTTGGAAAGTTTTTAAACGTTGCTTTTTGTTTATGATTTGCGCGGCTATCCTTTGCGGTGCCGTTGTAGGCTTGTATACCGAATTTTTTGTCAGCAAAGAGTATGCTGTTACTTTAAAATTCAAGGTAAAGGCGGTGGATACCACAGGCGGTGCCGGACAGAATCTGTCGGTCAACTGTGTTCCCGATATCGTAGAGCTGTTCCACAGCGATACCGATCTTGCCAAGGCTGTCCTTTCCAAAATGACTACCAAGAACGATAAGGGCGAAAGCATCAAGGTTGCAACCACGCCCGAAAATATCACCACTCTGCAGGAAAGCCTTACCAGCAGCTATTCCACCAAGTCCAGTGTGTTTACGATCACCTTGACCCACACAGACGCACAGGTTGCTTACGACATGGCTGTGGCGATGGCAGATGTGGCTCCTTCCTATTTCACAAACGGCAACAAAATTTCTCTTGGCTCAAACGGCGATGATAAGGGCATGCTGAGCTTGGTGCGCGGCGCTGAAATGTCTAATTATACCGAGCCCGTATATCCGCATGTGCTCCAGACCACGCTGCTTGGCGGCATTCTCGGCGCGATTCTTTGTTATGCGATCTTCTTCCTGTGGTATGTATTTGACACCACCATTCGTACCGAAGAAGAGCTGAAGCAGATCTGTGATTATCCTGTACTGGGTCAGATTCCCGAAATCGAACGGGAAATGCCTGTGTCCGCCAAATAAGGGAAGGAGAAAGACATGTTTAAGAAGCAGAAAGACTTAACAAACGCGAGAATTGAATACAGAACCCGTGTGTTGGCTTCTCAGTCCAGCTTTTTGGTCAGCGAAGCATATAACAAACTGCGTACCAATCTGCTGTACACATTGGCAGACAAGCAGTGCCCTGTCATTGGCGTGACCAGTGCTTTCAAGGGAAGCGGTAAGTCGCTGACCCTTGCCAATTTGGCAATTGCTCTTTCTCAGCTGGGCAAGCGGATTCTTGTGATCGACTGCGATATGCGCAGTCCTGTGCAGCACCGTATTTTCAATTTGAAAAATGAGATCGGTGTCAGCGAAGTGCTGGGCGGTTTCCTGCAAAGCGGTATTAAGGTTTGCAAGACCAAGGAATATCCCAATGTGAATATTCTCACAGCGGGCAGAGTTCCTCCCAACCCCTCTGAGCTGTTGGCAGGCGCGCGCATGAAGAAGCTGATCGCGCTGTCCAAGGAAAAGTACGATATGGTACTGATCGACCTGCCTCCCATCAATGTGGTAACCGACGCAGGCGTTATCAGCAGCGTTGTGGATGGCTATGTATTTGTGGTACGTGCCGGTATGGATGACGACCGCACCGTTCACACGGCGCTTTCCACTCTCAAGCAGATGAATGCTGAGATTCTGGGCGTGATCCTCAACGGCGTGAAGTCCAGACTGAACGGAAAACGCTACGGCAGATATAAGAAGTATGGCTACGGCGATACCACCGTATCCAAGTTTGACCCCGCAGTTGCGGCAACGCCCGAGGGTGCAAGCAAAGATTCCCTTTCTCAGGAAATGTCTTTTGACAGCACTGCGGAAGTGGAAATTGAGAATGAGAATGAGAATGGCAAAAAGAATTGATTTTCACAGCCATATTTTGCCGGGACTCGATCACGGCTCCGCCGATCTGGAAACTTCTTTAAAACAGCTTTCCATGATTGCCAAGGGAGGGACTGAGGTGGTGCTGGCAACCTCGCATTTCTATCCTGCCCGTATGAATCTGCCGGATTTTATGGAAAAACGGGAAAGATCGTTGCGGAAATTGCAGGGTGCGCTGACTGCAGAGCATCCCAAGGTCATTGTGGGCACCGAAGTTGCCTGCTATCCGGGACTGGAAAATATGGAAGGGCTTGAAAAGCTGTGCATTGAAGGTACTGACTGTATGCTTCTCGAAATGCCTCTTACTGCATGGAACGATGCCATGTTTGAAACTGTGGATGCCATTGGCGCCCAGGGAATCCGCGTGATTCTGGCGCATATCGACCGCTATTCCAAAGAGCGGGTGCAGGACATCATGAATCTGGATGTGATGGCGCAGATCAACTGCTCATCTCTTTGTTCCTTCTGGCGACGCAGAAGCGTGATGCAATGGTTCAAGCAGGACCGTGTGTGGGGGGTAGGCAGTGACTTGCACGGCGCTTCGCAGGGCGGGTACGACCATTTCTCTGCGGGGCTTTCCAAATTGGATCCCGAAACGGTGGCACGGGTCATGGCGCACTCCGAGTCGCTTTTGGAAAAGGCTGTTTATTTAACCGATATGTAAATACATTTCAGAAGATCCGTATATACGGGTCTTCTTTTTTATGCTTTCGCATATATTGGTAGCAAAACCCATCGGGAGGGACAGTTTTGTTACAAAATACAAGCGAAGTGAAGGATCGCTGTCTGAAGGTTGCCGCCTATATCATCGAAACTGAGGCGACGGTACGCCGTGCGGCACTGAAATTTGGGATCAGTAAATCCACCGTACATAAAGATATGAGTCAGCGGCTATTGCAATACAGCCCGTGGATGCATCGGCAGGTAGCAAAGATCCTTGCCAAAAACAAGGCACAGCGGCATTTGCGGGGCGGAGAGGCGACAAAGAGGAAGTATCAAAAAATAATTTCGTAAGTGCCGGGATCAATGATGAGAATAAAGCGCCTGCCATCGGTCAATACTGTTAAAAACAGAAAAGGATGGAATGCGTATGCAAAAGCAACCCAAAACATATCCGCAGTATGCCAAAGCAAGGGCAGGAAAGTCGCCTGTTTTGCGCAATTGTATCTTAGCGTTTATTTCGGGCGGGGCGATCTGCACGTTTGGACAACTGCTGTTTGATCTCTACCGTATGGCAGGCATTGGGGAAGAAAATGTCAAGATTCTTGTGCCGGTGAGTCTGATCTTTTTGGCGGCACTGACCACGGGGCTTGGTTGGTTTCAAAAAGCGGCAAAGTATGCGGGGGCAGGAACGCTGGTTCCCATTACGGGTTTTGCCAATTCGGTGGTCTCCCCCGCCATTGACAACAAAGCTGAGGGAATGATCTTAGGGCTGGGAGCGCAGATCTTTGTGATCGCAGGACCTGTGATCCTGTACGGTGCGCTGGCTTCGGCGGTGTATGGCGTGATCTATTACTGCTTGACAACTTTTTGAGGTGACCATGGAAAGCAGTAACATTTACTTGAAAAAACCGCCCGTGATCCTGGCTTCGGCGGCAGTGGGGGGCAAGAGTGAAGCAGAAGGACCGCACGGTGACTGCTTTGATATGTTAGACCGCACAGGCAAATTCGGAAAAAGCACATGGGAGCAGGCAGAAGCGGAAATGCAGGGTACAGCCCTTAGCTTGGCATTGCACAAAGCAAAGCTGGGGCATGGCGATCTGGACATGCTGTTGGCAGGGGATCTGATGAACCAGTGCACCTCTTCTTCTTATGGCGCGCTTTCCTTTGGCATTCCCTTTGTGGGAATATACGGCGCTTGCTCCACCTCTGCCGAAGGACTGATGCTGGCATCCATGCTGATTTCAGGGGGTAGTGCAAATCGCGTGGGAGTGGTGGCATCCTCTCATTTTTGCTCGGCGGAGCGTCAGTTTCGCTTCCCGCTGGATTATGGCGGCCAGCGCCCGCCCACAGCACAGTGGACGGTCACAGCGGCAGGGGCGTTTGTGCTTAGCAGTGAAGGGCAGGGCCCGCGGGTGAGGGCGGCACTGCCGGGCAGGATCGTGGACGGCGGGATCACCGATGCCAATAATATGGGCGCTGCTATGGCGCCTGCCGCCTACGATACCCTAAAACGCTTTTTTACGATCACCAAAACCTCTCCTGCGGATTATGATAAGATCGTGTCGGGGGATTTGGGCTATGAAGGATATGGAATTTTAAAAGACCTGTTTGCCAAGGACGGTATTGCTTTGGGGGATGTGTACGAGGATTGCGGACTAATGATCTATAACCGAAAAGTGCAGGATGTACACGCAGGCGGCTCGGGATGCGGATGCTCGGCATCCATGCTTTCGGCAGTACTGCTTCCCAAAAAGTATTCCCGCATGCTGTATATGGCGACCGGGGCACTGATGAGCCCCATGAGCGTCAAGCAGGGACAAAGCATCCCGGGCATTGCCCATTTGGTGCAGATCGAATCTTGAAAGGAACAAAATATGCAATATGTATGGGCTTTTTTGGTGGGAGGCGCTTTTTGCGTTATTGCACAGCTTCTCATTGATCTGACCTCGTTCACCCCTGCGCGGATCCTGGTGGGCTATGTGGTGGGCGGTGTGGCACTCACGGGACTGGGCGTTTATAAACCGCTTGCATCCTTTGCGGGAGCGGGGGCAAGTGTTCCGCTGACAGGCTTTGGATTCAGCCTTGCTTTGGGGGTGGAAAAAGCGGTGGAGGAACAAGGGATCATCGGTGCCCTCACGGGGGGACTGACTGCCACTGCAGGCGGTATCACAGCTGCGCTTTGTTTTGGCGTTATAGCATCGTTGCTGTTTAAAAGCAGACAAAAATCGTAAACTAACCGTCCGCGGCTTCGATTTCTTTGAAGCCGCGCGTTTTTGTTGTACGCGTAAGCCGCTTTTTTCTCCTGCAAGAGAGGGTGTCTGTGGTGTTGTCAAAAGATCCCTCACATATTCAATTTTCGATCGTTTTTTTGCCCCGCTGTCCCAAGCGACTGCCCCCCGGCGCTTGTTACGGCTCTATTATACACCCCCGCTTTCCAAAAATGTACCCCGGGCAGGCGGTTTTTTTGAAAATTTTTTTATTTTTTATTCCACTGCCGTCTTTTGCGAAAATGCTGCTCTCTCGCGTGCGCGCGCGTAAAATAAAATAAATTAATTAAATTTAGGGTGCCGTCCTTTTCTTTTACTTTTGCTTTTTCTTTTCTTTTTCTTATCTTTTTCTTTTGCTTTTTTATCTTTTTCTTTTTGCTTCTTTTTCTTTTTCGCTTTTTTCATTTTCTTTTTCGTTTCTTTTTCGTTTCTTTTTCATTTTCATTTTCTTTTTTTCAATTATTGGAAAAACCCTCGTTTCTTCGGAAGAAACCCCGGTTATTTCGGAAGAAACCCTCGTTTCTTCGGAAGAAACCCCGGTTATTTCGGAAGAAACCCCCGTTTCTTCGGAAGAAACTCCACTCAGCTTTCGTTTCTTCGGAATCATTCGGAAGAAACTCCTGCGTTTTTTTGCGCGCTTTTTGACGAAAAATGTCGAAAGAATTTCCGTTTTGCATAAATAATCACATTTGGTTTTGTGTAAAAACACAAAATTCAAATATTTCCCAAAATATATTGACAATTGGTCACGAATAGTGTATTATTGTGTTAGTACAAGAGGACAATTTTGGAAGGAGGGAATATATGGGATGGCAATTTAACGGAAGAGAAGCGGTCTATTTGCAGATTGCCGCGCGGTTGCGCAGTGATATTCTGATGGGAAAATATCCGCCCGATACCCAGATACCTTCGGTGCGCACTCTTGCCTTTGAGGCGGCGGTGAATCCCAACACCATGCAAAGGGCGCTTGCACATTTGGAATTTGAAGGGATCTTGTATTCCAAAGGGACAATTGGACGCTTCGTCACCTGGGATACGCAGGTGCTGCAGGCGGCAAGGAAAAAAATGCACCGCGAGTACGTGCGCAAATGGCTATCCGAAGCAGAGATGATCGGCATGAGTACCGAAGAATTGATTTACTATATTAGGGAGGAAGATGACAGTAATGAGTGAATTTGTATTGCAATGCGATAATGTATGGAAGAGCTACAAGCGCGGCTCCCCTGTTTTGATGGGCTTTCACTGGCAAGTGCAGCCCGGCAAGATAGTCGGTCTTTTGGGGCCAAACGGTTGCGGAAAATCCACCTTGATCAAGCTGATCTCGGGCATTTTGGTGCCCGATATGGGGCAGATCTATGTGGACGGGAAAGCGCGCAGTGAAGAGAGCAACGCCTTGATCTCTTATCTGCCCGAGCGTACTTACATCAACAATTGGATGAAGGTAAATGATCTAATCAACTATTTTTTGGATTTTTATGCCGATTTTGACGCAAAACTGGCAAGAAAAATGCTTTTGGAGCTGGATATCGATCCAAACGCCACCCTCAAGACTCTTTCCAAAGGCACCAAAGAAAAGGTTCAGCTGGTCATGGTGATGGCGCGCCGTGCCAAGCTGTACTTGCTGGATGAACCCATTGCGGGGGTGGATCCCGCCGCAAGAGACTATATCCTGCAGACCATTATCGGAAATTATAATCCCGAGGCGGCAGTGGTGATCACCACCCACCTTATCCACGACATTGAACCCGTGTTAGACGAGTTTGCTTTTATGACTTACGGAGGCAACATCCTCATGGCGGGAGTGGCGGATGAAGTGCGTGCCGCGCATCAAAAATCACTGGATGAACTGTTCAGGGAGGTGTATAGATATGTTCCGTAAGCTGTTAAAATACGATTTAAAGGCGGTTGCCAGGTACTGGTGGGTCATTGCCGTCAGTGTGCCGGGCGTTTCGCTGGTGGGCGCCTTTGCCCTGCGCGGTGTGCTGTCAGGCATGGACATCGAGAACGAAACGATGAGCGCTGTGGCGGTATTGTGCATGCTGCTTTTGATGGTGTGCATCTTGGCACTGGCGTTTTCGCTTCTTGGTACTGATATACTTTTATATGTGCATTATTACAAACACTTTTTCACAGATGAGGGCTATTTGACCTTCACTCTGCCGGTTAGCCGCAAAAAACTCCTGCTTTCCAAAATGGTATCTTCTGTGATCTATTCGGGTGTGCATATACTTTTGTATGTGGTGGGACTACTGTTCTTTTTGCTGTTTTCCCCGCCTGCCCAAAACGGCGGTTTTATCAATCTCATTGCCTTTGAGAAACTTGGACAACTGATCGTTAACGTATGGAATATAATGGGCGCATGGCTGATCGTCTATATTTTGGAAGCACTGCTGTTGCTTGCAGTTACGATCGTGTCCGGCTTTTCGCTGATATATTTTTGCATCACCTTTGGTGCGATCATTGCCAAAAAGGCAAAGATCCTTGCCGCAGTGGGTATTTACTTCGGCATAAATGTCGTAATCTCCTTTGTGACGCAGCTGTTTAACGGTTTGAGTCTTTCTGTTTTTTCCTCCGGCTTGGAACAGCTTGTGGACAGAAGCAATAATTACCTCGCCGGGGCACTGATTATTCTACTGTTTATCTGCATGGTATCGGCGTGGGCGTATGTGCTGTACGGCATTACCCTTGACCGTCTGGAGCATAGGCTCAATCTGACCTAAGGAGGCGTCGACATGAAAATAAAAATGAAACACTGGATATCCTATCTGCTGGTTTTGATGTTGCTTTTATCGGCGCTGTCTTCGGTGAGTGTTTTTGCCAAAGACCAGACCGAAGAGACTTTCGACGAAACGGAGGAAACAGGTCCTGTTGAATGGACGCTTTCTGAGGACGGTACGACGCTTACGGGAAATGGAAAGGCATATGTGCTTTGTCAGCTGCCGAGAGGGGTATTTTTAGACCCTTCCAAAGAATATGTGTATGCCAACACGCCAAAGGAGCTGGAGGGCAGGATGATCTATGCGCCTTCTGCTGACAGCGAGTTTATATGGGTGTATGAAAATAACAATACCTTCTATTTGTTTGCCACTGAAAAGGGAGAGGGAGAACTGGAGAAATTTTTAGACTATCGAATGGTAAGATGCCGTGTATGGGATAGCGATTCCCGCAAAATGGCAGATACTTCCCTTTCCTTTTTGCAGAAGCTCTATGATATGAACACCGATACAATGACCATTGATGTGCAGAAATTGGCGCCCCTGCATTGCTTTGAGATCTTGGTATACGACCATAGCGACAGCTTCGGCTTCCGTACCGCCGTGATTTTTGAAATGACGGACGGAAGGATGTATTTTCTGGATTACAGCAAGCTTTCCAACGATCATTTTGATGCCAACGGAAACTTCTCCTATCGCAGCGGCAATGTCACCATGAAACGCGTGTCCAAAACGCTGGAAACGAATTTGCGTGAATTGGCAGAAGAAGCTGAGAAAAGAAACTGTGAACGCAGTTATGAGGACGGCTATACGGATGTTCCGATTGCCGTGTTCTGGGTGTTCTATGTCCTGTTTGCCTTTATTTTCCCCATTCCGTTCTTAGTTGTCGGCTTGGTGATGCCCCACAGTAAAAAGAAGAGAAAGCCTAAGCACTGGTACATTTTGGCGATCATTTCCGCTGTGTGGCTGCTTGTCGGTTTGATACTCATGATATTGTTGCTGTAAGGAAGGAGGATCACAGTGAAAAAGAAACGCTTGATAACACTGTTGTTAGTAGTTATTCTGGTATCGTGCAGCTTGATTTCCTGTGAAAACTCTTCCCGAAAGCAGCGTGAAATAATCAATACTTTTTCGTCGTTTGATAATTCCGATGAATATATTTTAATTACGGCGTATGAAATACACATTGGTAATAAAATCATAGATCGAAAGACGCTGTGTTACAATGATGCGCCCATGCAGGTCATTATCAGTGATGCGAAGGGGGTATATGCCTACTGCGAGGATGCAGAATCCGATCTTGTCAATATCGTGTATATGGAGTACGAAACGAACGAGATTACATTGATCGATACAGTATCTGTGCCCAGCCCAATCATAGCGGCAGAATACTATGATGAGGGGTTGTATTTCAGAACGGACGATCCCCAAAAAGAAGATTTCGGTCAAATATATTTTGTATATGATTTAACAACCGGTCAAACAAGCCGTGTGGATACCGATGCTCTGCCATATGATATCGAAAAAAGCGGCGACCATAATCGCTCGCCGCTGTATATGATGCAAACAGATTTGGGGTCTGCGCAAAACCGATTGAAAATTACCCACAGGGAATCGGGAGAAAGTAAAATTGCAGATAATTCGCTGTTGGAGACCTGCGCAGAAGGAAAAAAGATTCTGGAGCTGGGAAAAGAGAATATGGGGGCGGGTTGCAGTGAGGCGTTTGAAAAGGATGGAGAGATCTACCTTGCATATTTCTATATCACCGACGGATTTTTGGGATCTCCTTGCCACATATTTATTATGAAATATGATTTTGAAAGCCATACGCTTTCTTATCATACCTCGATCTGTTTCCCGCAATATCCCGAAACCATTGTCGATTTGTATATTCCGTAATCTGTTACCTATAAAAATACGAAAAACCCAACCAAAAAAGACTTTGTTCCTCTTTTGGTTGGGTTATTAATATTTACAGTTTATGTTTCCTGCTTTGATCAATTGTATGCTCAGTGCTCAATATTGGTGGCAATGGTTGCCGAAATAGCGCCGTCTTTGGTTTTTACATCTCCCTTTGCCATTTGAATGTCCAATTTGGCAATGGTTTTGGGGATCTCGGGGGAATAAAGGTGCTTTTTCACCTTTTTCCAGGTTGCCGCAAGACCTGCCGCAGGGTCTGCGGGGTCTTCGGTGGCGCGGGGATAGGTCTTGCTGCCAAGATTGAATTCCCAAGCGATCTCAAAGCAACGCTTTCCCAGAGAAACGGGTGCTTCTTCTCCTGCCTTGATGGCCGCCACAGCCTTGTTAATGAGTTCTTCCCACATACGGATATAGTAGTCTTCCATTAAGCCGTTGTATTGGCGGTTGGCGTAGTTATTGATGGGGCTGGATGCCCAGGAGGTCAGAAGGATCTTGGCATTGTACTGCATCATGTCGCGGTCAAAGTCGTCATACTCTCCGGTGCGTTCATCCCGCATCCAGTCGAATGCTCTGCCGATCCAGTTGCCAAGCAGCTCATCCCGATTGAAGGTGGAGCAGTGGGAGATCAAATGCATGGCTTCCAGATAGCGTGCGCCCACCGCTTCCAGAGTAGCGCCGTCCTTTACGGCAAAGGCACGCTTCATGACCTCAAAGTAGTCGTCGCAGGCAATGGTCAGCACCATGCGCATCAGATCCTGCGCATCGTAAACATAGCCTTCGTTTTGGCAAAGGGTGTTGGTGCATTCTTCCATGAGCAGTGAAACGCCCTTTTCAAAGGCAGCTCTGTCGTAGGGGATCTTATAGTAGGGGCCCGAACAGTGCTTCATGCCAAGAGAGGCATCTTCGTTGATCACATTGTTCTTGGATGTGCCGTCGTAGCTTTCCTTGCCGTATACCGTTTTGGTAAGCAGCCTCCAGGCTCTTCTCATGGCAACACTTTCCACGCCGTAGCGGCGGCGCACATAGGCAGCTATCCATGCGTCAAGATCAAAGGGCTTGTCCCGCCAGCCCATTTCCCAAAACAGGTCATACACCACGGGGTCGTCAAAGGTTCCCTCGGGCGTAATGCCGATTCCCTTCATCAAATGGGAATTTTGGTTGGCATATACTATACGCTCCATGGTTTCTTTCAGTCTGCCGTGCATACCGGTTCTGCCGCCGTAGTTGTGCAGATTGCAGTAGATCCAGCCGGTACCGCCAAACTCTTTGCCGTCCCATGTTTTGGTGTCACTCCACTTGGGATTGGCAAGGGCGGCAAGGTCAAGGATGATGATATGGTCGCGGCGATACTGTCCAAAGCCGTCCAAAACCTCCTTGTGGGGGTTGGACCACCAGCCCTGCAGCATCCAAACGGCACTTGGATCGGATGCCAACAGCTGTTGCAAAATGGTAGCTGACATCTCGGGTTTGCTCAGATCCTCGGGGATAATACCGCCTTCGTGGCAAACATCACCGCAATAATAGTCGGAGACTTGTCCGTAGATCTCATTTTGTGTGTCATAGAACAGCTTTGCCAGATAGCTGTAGCCGTCGTAGGTGGTTTTCAGTACATTGGGACGGACAAATCCCCCTGCCCACAGCCCCTGGGGAGCCATAAACTTGGAAACGTCCGAGAAGCCCTTATCCAAAAGATGCTTTTTGGCAATGCGCCCGAAGGTGGCGGGCATGGCACCCACAAAGGTCTGCAGGGCAGGTTGCGCGCCCATGACGGTCATGTAGCGCTGGTTGCGGCGTGCCATTTCCAGGGTATCGATCACCCAGGAATCCGAAACGGGGCCGCCGTAGCCCTCCAGATTGCCCATGAGCCACCAGGCTTTGTAGCAGTAGCCGCAGACATAGTCCTTGGCGTCGTCGGCACTGTAGCCCAGCTTTTGCAAGTAGCTGACCCAAAGTGCCTCAGTGGCGGTCAGATCCAGGATCAGATTCACGCCCGAGAGCATGAGGAAGTCCAGCTCTCTTTGCCACTGCTCGTAGCCGAAAAAGGGCATCGTATAGGAAAGGGTACAATAGTTGTAAGCGTAGCGCACCTCATAGGGGGAGTGCACCGTGATCTTTTCGGCAATGCGCGGCATACGCTCGGGCATTTTCACCTGTTTGGTCTGCTGTGTGACCTGTACATTGCAAAAGTATTTCAAATAGTGATTCAGCCCCGCGGCGGCAGAAACACCGCAGTTGGCGGCAATGCGGATCTTACCTCCCATTTCGGAAAGGGTATAGTAATCGCCGCTATTGTTTTCTTCAATGATGAAGTTGAAGAAGGAAACATATTCCTGCCCCAGCACACGGGTCACAAGTCCCTGCAGGGCTTCCACGGTGTCAAAGACGGTATAGGTTTTCTTTTTGTCGTACAATCCCCGGTCGTTCTTCAGGACAGCGGTATCGATGCCGTGGTTTTTCATCAGCCATGCATCGTGGGTTTCAAACGAAATGGTTCGGCGGGTGGGGGTCACGGGGGTAAGTGCTTTTTCTCCGTACGCTTTGATGGCGGTGAGAATGGAACTGCCGCTGGCACCTTGGGAGGTGGAGGTGATCAGAACGCGGATCACGCGGGCGTGCAGAGGGTCGCGGAAGGTCAGCGTATGGGTGGAGCCGTTTGCCACAAAGATCTTTCCGTCGCACACATAGTCAAAGTGTACACCGTCAAGAGAAGTATACAGACGGTAGGATTCATCAAATTTATAGCTTCCTACCAGTGACAGGCGGTTGATGAGATAGTTGTCCTCCAGATCCACGTCCAGATGGCAGGGATAACGGTCGCCGATCCAACGGCTGTCGGGATTTCCGTCTACTGCCGAGGGGGAGAAAACATTGTTTCTTCCCGCGTGGGTGGGCTTGCCGAAGGCAAGGTCGGGCGGATCAAACAGAGCAGAATTCTTGGGGGGCGGAACGAAGTCAAGATCTTCCTTTCCGTACACCGCAAGCTCTGCGATGTGCACCGAGCGGTTGGCTGTGTTGTGGGTCATGGTGACGCGGACATACCGCGCGATGGTTTCGGCAAAAGACAGGCTGTAGCCCTCTTCTGTGGCGACAACATCGTCCACCTGCACTGCCACTGTCTCAAAATTTTTTCGGTCAATGCTTACCGAAACCGAGAAGCGGTAGCTGCGTTTGTCCCCGTAATAGGTGACAAGGTTGATTTCCGAAATGCGGTAGTATCCGCACAGGTCAACCGTGACATACGCAGGTGCAATACCGCCGTCCCAGTGGACACCGCGGTCCTTGATGCCGTCTGTGACGGCAGAGACTCCCATGCCCAAACCGTTTGCCGGTTTACCGAGGGCAACGTTTGCGAGTTTTGTCATGATGTACACCTCCTGTGTCTGTTACATCACTTAAGATATATGCTGTTTGTTAGATTGATTCAAATGTGGTGTTTTACTGCTCCGCAGTGTTGAATTCGCGCAGAATGAGGGTGGGATTTTTTTCTTTTGCCCAACGCATTGCCCATTCACCGTCGAAAATAAGAAGGTCCTTGTCGTGCACGTCCTTGACCCAAATGGTGCTGTCGGAGAGCTTGAGGGAGGCAGGGTCAAGATCGGGGGTGTCGATATAGCGGATGAGCGAATGGGCCATGTCCATTTTGCGGTACTTCACGCCGTATTCGGTCAGCATACGGTGCTCCAGCACGTCATACTGCAGCATACCAACCACGCCTACCACCACACGCTCCATACCGGTGCCGGGATAGAAGAAGATCTGGATAGCACCCTCTCTTGCGATCTGCTCCATGCCTTTGGCAAATTGCTTGCGCTTCATGGAATCCACCTGCTCCACCAAAGCGAAATGCTCGGGGGCAAAGGTGGGAATGCCTTTAAACTGTACCTTCATGCCGGGGTCTGTGATGGTGTCACCAATAGAGAATACGCCGGGGTCAAATACGCCGATGATGTCGCCCGCAAAGGCTTCTTCGATGACCTCGCGTTCTTGCGCCATCATTTGCTGAGGCTGGGAAAGACGGGTGGTCTTGTTTCCCTGCAGGTGGTAATATTCCTTACCGCGCTCAAATTTACCCGAGCAGATACGCATAAAGGCAATACGGTCGCGGTGCATTTTATTCATGTTTGCTTGGATCTTAAAGACAAAGGCAGAAAAACGGTTATCAAAGGGATCCACCGTCGCTTCTTCGGTGTGATAGGGCAGCGGCGGGGTGGTCATAGACAAAAACGCCTGCAAAAAGCTTTCCACGCCGAAGTTATTCAGTGCCGAGCCGAAGAATACGGGGCTGAGCTTTCCGTGGCGTACCTTTTCCAGATCAAAGTCAAAGCTGGCAACGTCCAACAGCTCCACCTGCTCCACAAGGGTTTCTCTTGCCGTCTGCCCAATGAGGGTATCCAGCTGATCGGTGTCGGTAATATCGCAGGAGATGGCTTCTATCTTGCGTCTGCCCGCGTGGAACTGATCGTATGCCAAAATACTGCGGTTTTGGCGGTCAAATACCCCTTTAAACTCCTTGCCGCAGCCAATGGGCCAGTTCATAGGATATGTTCCGATGCCGAATTCTCTTTCCAGCTCGTCCAGCAGATCAAAAGGATCCTGGGCTTCACGGTCCAGCTTGTTGATAAAAGTGAAGATCGGAATGTCGCGCATGGCACAGACCTTGAACAGCTTTCTGGTCTGGGGTTCAATACCCTTGGCGGCATCAATGACCATGACCGCAGAGTCGGCAGCCATGAGGGTACGGTAGGTGTCCTCCGAGAAGTCCTGGTGTCCGGGGGTGTCCAGAATGTTGATGCAGTATCCGTCGTATTCAAATTGCAGAACCGATGAGGTGATGGAGATACCTCTTTGCTTTTCCAGCTCCATCCAGTCGGAAACCGCGTGACGGTCGCTGGACTTTCCCTTAACGGCACCGGCGGACTGAATGGCGCCGCCGTAGAGAAGGAATTTTTCGGTCAGTGTTGTTTTACCCGCGTCGGGGTGAGATATGATGGCAAATGTTCTTCTTCTTTTAATTTCTTCTTGCATGGTTGCCACAGCGTAAATCCTCTTTTTCCAAATAATATAAAATCGTGTTATTATACCACGCTTTGTCTTGAATTGCAAGTTTTTAGGTGAAAAAAATGTGAATAAATCCGAGAAAATGCCAAGCTCGGCACAGGAATGTTAAAAAAATAACAAACAAGGCAGGCGTATCCGATCCCTCCTTTGGATCTTTACAAACAAAAAAACCGCTCCGAAGAGCGGTTTGGATCATTGATTTTGCAGTGAGGAAAATGCTGTGTCCAGCCAAGCCTTGCGGTTTTCCATCCAGCGGATGAGATAGTCGGCGTGCTCCTTATAGGTGCGCAAATTGACGATCTCTTTGGGCTCTTGCTGTTGTTTTTTGCCGAGGAATTCCCAGTGCTTGTAATTAAACTGCATATCGGTTTCAATTGCCGAAGCTGTTTTTTTCACCGCATCGATCACCTCGGGAATGACAGTATCGGTAATCTCTGCCCAGCGGGTCTTGACCAGCTCTTTGAACCAGTCGGTGTAGCTGTATAAGGCGATATACCAGTCGTGGTTTTGGCGAAAATCCTTTCTGCCGGTGCCCACGTAAAATTCTTCATAGGAACCGTTGTCCAGACGTGCGTCATTGCCGAAGGCAAGGTCAAAGTCCCAAGGAGGGGCAAAGAACAGCTTGCCGTCTATATCCTTGTACATATAAAAGCTGGAAAATCCCACATCAATGTTTTTGGCGTATTCCTGCAAAAGGAACATATCCACAAGGGAGTTTATATCGATCAGTTGGGAAATGGCGTCCCTGTCGCCGGCGTATATGGCGGCTTCCGCTTGGGTGATGTAATTGCGGATATAGCCTAACTGATGTTCGTTGTAAACATCGCTTTTGATGGTATAGTAATGGTTACCCACCAGAAAAGAGGGATCGTCATCGTCGGTGGCTGTTGCCGCGTAGGCATCCAGCTCGATCAGAAAGCCGTTTTCCTTGCCGGTTAATTCATCGTGGATATCAATGCGGCAGTCCTTGACTTCGATCTGCTCGGTCAGCTCATAAACGCCGATGTATTCGCCGTTGAGAAATACATTGACCAGCATCACGTTGGGGGAATAGGGAATACCTGTCAGCTTTTCGCCGAGCAGTTTGGCTGCAAAGTTGCGCAGCATGGTCTGGTCGCCCACATGGGCAAGCAGAACCCAGTCCTTTTCGGCATCATCTCCCAAGCCAAAGGGGTTGACCTTTCTGGCAAATTTCAGTTTATAGGGGAATTTTCCGGTGCGCTTGCCCACTGTCATGGAGCCGTTGCCGCGGCAACGCACAGTGGCGGAAAGATCGGTGGCACAGTGCTCTTGATCCTTGTGCGCCAGGGTAACGGTGCAGTCCACCTCTTCCTTGGTCACGGGGATCTCTTTTTCTTCAGCGGTGTTGATGTAGATTACCGGGGTAGTATCCAAAGTGTCAGGTGTTTCGTTTTTGGGATTCTCATTGCCGTCCTGTTTGTTGGGGGAGCCGCAGGACATCAGCAGAGAGCAAAGAAGCAAGACAATGGCTGTCAGTGTGGTCGGTACAGATCGTTTCACAGTCCTATTTTCTCCTACGGTAACAATTGATTTTCTTTTGTTTTTCGCATCATCCATTATTCTATCATTTTTTTTGTCTTTTTGCAAGTACTTTATGAGAATGTTTACAAATTAGAAAGAAATGCTGAGAAAATCAAACAGAATCTTCTCAGCATTGTTATATTTGTCATAGAGGGATCAGGCGGAAAATTCGTTATCCAGCCAAGCCTTTCGGTTTTCCATCCATTTGATAAGATAATCGATGTGCGCTTCATAGGTGGTCAATTCCCAAACGGCGCGGGGCTCTTGCTGTTGCTTTTCTCCTAAGAAATCCCATACAGTGAAATTGCGTTCCATATCCTCGGCAATGGCATCGGCTGCGTCGCGCACCCCCCGGATCACGGCAGGAACCACTGTGCCGGTAATTTCGCGCCAGCGTGCAGCTGCCATATCTTGGAACCACTCATTTTCGGAGTACAGCATATTGTACCATTCATGGTTTTGCATAAAACCGGGTCTGCCGGTACCGATATACAGGTCTTCGTACGAACCGTTGTCAAGGCGGGCGTCATTTCCGAGAGAGAGGTCAAAGTCCCAAGGCGGGGCGAAGATCAGCTTGCCGCCCGCTTCCCGATACATAAAGAAGCTGGACCAGCCCGCATCGATATTTTTGGCAAATTCCTGCAAAAGATACATATCCACAAGAGAGTTCATGTCTACCAGTTCTTCCAGCGTCGTTTGGTCGCCTTCCACAATGGCATTATATACTTCATTCAGATATTCTTCGATGAAAGTGACCTGTTCATCGGAAAGCACCTCGCTCTTGATGCCGTACTTCTGACCGTTGATGCGGACATAGGGACGGCTGGCGTAGTTATCCAGTTCCACAAGGAAACCGTTTTCCGGCCCGGTGAGGGAATCGTCAATGTCAATGCGGTTGTTCTTGACTTCCACCTGTTCGCACAGCTCGTAAACACCGATGTAATCGCCGTTTAAGTAGACATTGACAAGGCGTGCGTTGGGAGAGTAGGGAATGCCGGTGAGCAGATCGCCCATTAACTTAGCGGCGTAATTACGAAGCAGGGTTTGATCGCCCACATGGGCAAGCAGGACCCAATCCTTTTCTTTGCCGTCACCCAGATCAAAAACATTGATCTTTTCCTGGAATTTCAGCTTGTAAGGGAATTTTCCGGTGCGTTTGCCCACGGTCATGGAGCCGTTTCCGCGGCAGCGGATGGTGGCTGTCAGATCGTTTGCGCACTGGTCTGTCAAAACGCTTTGCAGATATACCGTGCAGTTGACCTCACTTTTGTCGGTGGGGATCTCACAGCCGTCTTCGGTATAAATATGGATCGTCGGCGTGTCGGTTTTCAGTGCGGGAAGATCAACGGAAGGATCAATGGGAGGCTTGGGGGGATCTATGGGGGGATCCACAGGGGGGTCTACAGGATCGATGGTGGGATCCTCGGGCGGATTCTCGGGAATGGTGGGATCCTTGGGAACGGTGGGATCCTTGGGAACGGTTGGATCTTCGGGCACGGAAGGCGCAGGATCGGGGGGAGATGTTTGATCGGGATCGTTTGTTGCTTTCCCGCAAGAAGCAAACAACAGGCACAACGCCAGCATCCATGCCGATAGTATGAAAATGGATGATTTTTTCATGTAAATTTCTCCTTTCTTACATAATCACAGTGCGAATTCGGCGTCCAGAATTTCTTTGCGCGCTTCCATCCATTCAACCAAGTAGTTCACGTGGTCCCAATAGGTTTTCAGCTTCAAGATCTGATTGGGCTCCTGATGCTGTCTCTTGCCGAGAAAATTCCAGCGTTTGTAATTGTTTTCCATATCGGGGGCGATGGATGCGCCTGTTTGGCGTACCGCATCAATGAGCCGGGGGATCAGGGTGTCTGAGATCTGCGCCCAGCGCTTTGCCGCCAGATCGCGGAACCAGTCGTTTTCATAAAGTGCAATGTACCAGTGGTGATTTTGCATAAAATCGTTCCGTCCAGTGCCGATGTAAAGATCTTCCACAGCGCCGTTGTCCAAGCGCATATCATTGCCGAAGGCAAGGTCGAAGTCCCAAGGCGGCGCGAAGATCAGCTTGCCGCCTGCCTCGCGGTACATATAAAAGCTTGACCAGCCGGCGTCAATGTTCTTGGCATATTCCTGCAGCAAATACATATCTAAAAGCGACTTCATGTCCACAAGGGAGCCCAGCTTTCGGTAGTCGCCCTTGTAAATAGCAGTGTTCACGTCTTCCAGATATTCTTGTATAAAGGCGATCTGCTCGTCGCTGTGAATGTCGCTCTTAATGGTAAAGGTACTGCGGCCGACTGTGACAAAGACGTCCTCGCCTTCCTCTGCGTAGTTGTCAAGCTCCACTAGGAAACCGTTTTCTTCGCCGGTCAGCGAGTCGTTTATATCAATGCGGCATTTTTGAACCTCCACCTGCTCGGTCAGCTCGTAAATACCGATATATTCATCATTCAAATATACGGTTACCAGTCTTGTATTGGGAGAATAGGGAATGCCCGAGAGTAAATCACCAAGCGTCTTTGCGGCATAGTCGCGCAGCATGGTCTGATCTCCTGCGTGGGCAAGCAGGACCCAGTCCTTTGCGTTCCCTTGCCCCAGGTCAAAGAGATTGATGGGGGAGTCGAATTTCAGCTTGTAGGGATATTTGCCGGTGGAATGCCCTACGGCAAGCGAGCCGTTTCCGCGCACGCGAATGGTGGCAGGCAGCCCTATTGCATTTTGTCCCGAAACCGAGCTTTCCAGTGAAACATGGCAAATAACTTCGCTTTTGTTTGAGGGAACTCTTTTGCCGTCTTCGGTTCGAATGCGGATGATGGGGGTTTTTTCGTTGGTATACAGCGGAATATCGTAGTTGTCTTGCGGCGGGGGCGGGACAGTCGGCTGCTCGGCAGAAGGCTCCTCTTTGGGCGGGGGATCCTTTGGCGTTTCTTTGGCGGTGTTCTTTTGGCAGGCAGTCAGCATAGTGCAAAGAAGCGCCAACAGCGCTGCCCATATACATAAAGTGCGTTTCACGGTGCACACTCCCTTCTTTGGGGATCTTCTGTTTTTATTATACTATATTTTATTGTATTTGCAATGGTTTTTAAAAAATGTTTACAAAATGAAGAAGAAAAAGAGGAAAAAACGCCGGTCGATCAAAATCTCTGTCCGATCCTGTCGGCAATTTCGGCAAACTGCGCCAGCGACAGCCGCTCTCCCCGCACGTCGGCGGGCAGGGAAAGATCGATAAGAATTTCCGTTAGCTCTTGCTTTGTAACCGAAACCTTGCCGGCAAGGGCATTGAGAAGGGTCTTGCGCCGCTGTTCAAAGGCAAGGCGGATGATGTAACGGAAAAGCACCTCATGCTTTGGCTGTACCGGCTTTTCCCTGTAAAGATCAATGCGCAGTACGGCGGAATCTACCTTGGGCGCGGGCAGGAAATTGCCGGGGGCAACCTTAAAGAGCTTTTGCGCCTTGCCGTAGTACTGTACCGCTGCAGAAACAGCGCCGTATTCCTTGGAGCCCGGTTGGGCAACGATGCGGTCGGCAAATTCCTTTTGCACCATAACAGTCAGTGCGCGGAAGGGAAGCTGACTTTCCACCAGATACATGATAATATCCGAGGTGATATAGTAGGGAAGATTGGCGCAGACATATACCTCCTCGCAGTCGGCAAAGTGCTCCCTAAGTAGCGGCAGCAGGGGCGTTTTGAGAATGTCGCCGTGAATGACTGTCACATTGTCAAATTCCGCCAGGGTGTAGTCCAGTACAGGGATCAGACCGTCGTCGATCTCCACTGCCACCACCTTTTTGACCCGTTTGGCAAGGGCTGTGGTGAGCGTGCCGATGCCGGGGCCGATCTCAAGGACTCCGCAGGCATCCCCGCCCGTGCCCTCCTCGGCAATGCGTTCGGGAATGGCGGCGTTTATGAGAAAATTCTGCCCGTATTTTTTCTTTGTGGAAATACCGAAGCGCTCCATGACGTGGCGCACGGTGGAAAGATCGGTTAAATTCATAGTGTAACTCTTTTCAAAAAATATCTTGACAACCGCACGCCTTTATGCTACAATAACGGATGTCCGTACAGAAAGTATAGCATATTTTAGAGAAAGATGCAAGTGCTTTCTTTGGTATAATATCCGCTAATGTGGCTCAGTCGGTAGAGCAGCTGATTCGTAATCAGCAGGTCAGGGGTTCGAATCCCCTCATTAGCTCCAAAAGCACCCCGAGGGGTGCTTTTTGTTTTGGTTTTTATGCGTGTCCCAAATTGATAACGTGTTTCTTTTGTCGGATTGCTTTTCTTACAAATTGGGAAGCACCTCCCCATGAATGGTTAATATAAGCGATTACATAGTTTGATTGTTGCAACATCCAATTGTTGCGCCAAGAAATTGCGAATTTACCGGGAATATTTTCAAGTCCGTCCGGATAAACGGTAGGGGCATTGGAAACTGCGTTGTTGTTGGTTGGTCGATAGGCATTTACGATGTAATAAGAAATGTGAGGATACATTATTTTGATTTTATTGAGTGCCGCCAACGCCATTCGGTCGAAATTTCCTTGACTTCCTAAATAAAAGGTGTCCACTGAGTGATGGCAGATCATGTCCTCGATTGCCAGTAACAATTGATGATCGATTTTAAGATCACAGTCTCGGTGCCCGAAAAAAGTACAAGCGTTCATTTTATTCGTCTCCTTCTTGATAATGACCAGTATAGCGGTCAATTATTTGTCTCAGTATAGCATAAAATAAACATGGTTGCAACCAATACCGGTCAATTTTTTGCTATACGGGAGAAAGTAAATGGAGCAGAAATTACGCAGAGATCTGAATATGGGTCAAAATTTGCGCAGAATGCGGTTGAGTGCGGGCTATTCTCAGGAAAAACTTTGTGCCGAATTGCAGCGGCACGGTTGTGATATCGGCAGAAGCACCTACGAAAAATATGAAGCGGGAGAATTGAATATTCGTATCAGCGTGGTGATCGCTTTGCGCAAAATATATGATTGCGCATATGACGAGTTCTTTGTTGATCTTGATTGTTAAAAGCACTTCTTGGGGTGCTTTTTTCTTGTTTGAATGCACAAAAATCCCCCCTGCTGCTTGTACAAAAGGTAGAAATTTTCCTGCGGTTGCATTTTTTAACAAATGGTTTTCAAAAAACATCTTTAGATGTGTTATAATGAAAATGTATAAATAGAGTTAGGGAGGGAATGACCATGAAAAAGAAATTTTTAGCCATTCTCTTGCTTCTTTGTATGCTTCTTCCCGCAGGAAACGGCTTTTCGGTATTGGCACAGGACTTGGCGGCAAGTGAAAACACCGGCCTTTCCATATCCGAAGAACCGATTGCAGGTGACAATATTTACAAGTAAGATCCATTTTTATTTCGATACTCCCGAGAATACATTCATGGACGATGTTGCTGAGCTTCGCTCGGCTACCGCTCTTGTAAAAAGCGATTATGCGAAAGCTTTGCAGATGTCAAGAGGGAGCAGTGAGCCTGCGGACGAAAACGTGTATATTACCGTGCAGTTTGCCGCTGATTATTTGAGCGACAAGACCTATCTATCTTTGAAAGCCGCGCGGGAGCAGGCAAAAACCGCTGTAGAGCGGGATATGGCGAAGACCCGTCAAAATGCGTATTCCAAGCGGTATCATGCGCAGGTCATTGAAGAGAATATGCCCCTTCTTTCGAAAATTCCGTATACTCATGTGAATGCAATCGATTATTCCTCCTTTGTGACTCTGACCGTGCCTGCTGCCGCACTGGATGAACAGGTGCTGACAGAACTTGCGGAAAACGAAAATATCCTGCATATTTCCTTGACTCAGAATATACAAGCTGTGGCAACGGAAGATATCTATCCGTCATGGGATGAAGTGAAAAATTGTGTGAATGCAAGCGATATTTTGGAGAATCAAACATATACAGGTGCCGGTTTGAAAATAGGTGTTTATGAGGCGAATGGTGTATGTGACGTCAATCATATTAATTTGCAAAATAAAAACATTACTATCAAAGAAAGTGATGTTAACACAATCCATCATCATGCTACTAAAGTTACATCGATTATTTCTCTTATTGCGCCGGATGCGGAATTATATGTTGCAAGATGTAATCGTTCACAGGGATTGCAGTGGTTTATTGAGCAAGGTTGTGATATTGTAAACTGTAGTTTCGCATATTATGATAATAATTTGAAAAACGGAGCATATGTAGTAGGTCCGAGACAATATAGATATGATATTGATGCAGTTTATGATCAGCAAATTGAAGAAAATTCAATTATTGCAGTAGTTGCTGCGGGTAATAGAAGTAAGACCACAAATATGGATCTTCTATCATACAATCCGGATAATTATATGGCGTCTCCGGCGCATGCATATAATGCGATTACAGTTGCCGGAGTGGAAATTTCAGATGATGGATGGGTGGCTGCATCAAGATCTTGTTATAAAAGTAATACTGCAGGTCGAATGCCTGATGTAGCGGCACCTTATTTTGTGACTATTCCCGGAATAGGTGTTTCGAGCGGAACAAGCTATTCAGCACCTATTGTTGCAGGATGTATAGCACTTCTATTGGAAAGAAATGAGCAGATTGAAGGATCTCCTGAAGCTGTGCAATCTATATTGTCTGCAACTGCTCAAAAAACAGCTGATTATACAATTTCGCTTGGTACCAATAGGCATAGCGATTTGAAGGTCGGTGCAGGTGTGATCGATTTGGAACGCATGATATCCTGCGAAGATTGTATAAATACAATTACATATAATACACATACCAATCCTATTGTTTGGACACAGTATATATATTTGGAACAAGGACAAGAAATCCAAGTAGGGTTGTCTTGGCTGGTGAGTACTGTACCGTCTTCGTCTTCCAATGAGGGAGAGTTGTATTTGACGGACTATAACCTATATCTGTTTGATCCTTCGGATCCCGATTTTACGGGTATGGCTCCTGCTACATCTCAACTTACCAATAGTAATGTCGAAATGTTAAGATATACTGCAACAGTAGATGGAGTGTATGTGGTTCGAATCTATCGATTTTTGACGATGAACGCAAATAACCAAACTGACTATATATCGTTGGCCTATAGTATAGCAGATACAAATTCATAAATGATTGGGGGGACTAGAGAATGAAAAAAGCATTGGCATTTTGCAGCATTATACTGTTTATAGTAATGCTTCTATCCGCCATGAGTGTTTTAATGGTGTCGGCAGAAGAAACAAATGAACTCGATTACAGCAAAATTGGTTTTTGGACTTTTCGGACGGACAGTCAGCGTGAAACGCCTTCCGATGAAAAGGAATTGGAAGAGATATTTGCATATATAACTTCTTATCAAGTGGTTCCCAGTGAGGGAATGTATATTACTATTTACACGCGTGATGTTTTCGAACGCTTGCATAGCGAATATGTGGTTTTTCCGTATGGAGAATTGACCTTGTCATATTTGAAACAATTGGCAGCCGAACCTTCCGTTGAGTTCTTTCAAGTGGGACATGCAAGTTTACCGGTTGATGCCGGTGACGGCGGGGCGGATGCCGTAATCATTCTGTGTACTGCCGTAGCGGCGTTGACGGTATTTGTTATATTGCGTAAAAATCGGATGCCGTTTTAAAAGCGTTTAATCCGGATTCATATCCTTTGGTTGTTGGCTGTATTGCTTTGTGGCTTGAAAAATGTATAGACATGGAGCAATGGGACATGACATATCCACAATGTGCTATGGCTGCGGTGCAAGCTACTGCGACTCGAACCGGTGATTATGATGAAATGGTTAATTCGGATTTTGATGATAGGGTTGGTGCAGGTATTGTTAATTTGACAAGAATGTTAAATTTTTCTGAATTGACAATTCAAATGGTGGGAAATTCCAATGGCGTGAATGGCACTACTGTTTTTGAAGTAACAAAATATTTACGTCAGGATTTTCCTCTTCGGATCTCATTGGCATGGTATGCGTATGCTATTGCGGCGGATTATCAGAAAACCGGTGTAACCAATGGTACAAAATATGTTATGAATTACAATGTGTATGTGTATGATAGTGCCGGAAGCTTGGTTGCTTCTTCAACTGCTACCGACAGTTCTACCGAGCTGATATGGTATACACCGCATCGAACGGGAAATTATCGTATTGTTGTCAAACAGGTAGGAAACCGATTGTACAGTGCCCCAATTGCGGTTGCGTATTATTACAGTGAAACCATCTGATAGAAAGGAAAAAGTTATGAAGCGTACATTATCTTTTATATTGAGTATAATATTGATCCTGTCTTTTGTCTCCTGCGGCGGCGAAATGCCGGAAAAGACCCCCGAGCCAGCCACCCCCGAAGAAAGTGACACGCCCACAGCCGGTACGGCGGAAACGGTGAAAAAAACGGATATTCCTTTTGAGAGCGGTACTTGTGTGCCATGCTATCAGTTTATCGATTATGAAAATGGGGAAAAAGAAAAAGTGACGGTCATTCAAGAAACGGGAATGTTGGATGGCTATTATGAGCAGCTTTGGGCGGAATTTAATTCGATGACTGATTTGGTTTTGAAGATGTTTCCGCAGGAGAGCACTCCACAGGATACTATGCTGTATGCGATGAGATACGTGCGAGTGATCTCTCAGTCTTTGAAGGATATGGAACGCTATGATAATAACACGTTTTTCAAAGATAATGTTTTAATCATGATCGATTTCGTTAGCGGCGGCGGTATTGATGATATAGCCATCAGAGATGTTTATGTCAAAGAGGAGAACGGCAAAACCGAGCTTGTGATCGATGCCGTCAAGATCATTGACAGGGGTGGTTTTGGAGCAGATGCAGAATCGGTTTATTCCACCTACGTGGCAATTCCCAAAAACATAGGCGTGGATTTTGAAAACGGTGTGACTGTCAATTGGGAAGAAATAACGGATACCTATTACTTGACGTATTGGCAATAAAGAAATTAACCCGCAAATGAAAAGGAGCACACATGATGAAAAAGAGAATACTATCCTTTATCCTGGTGACCCTCATTCTCATCCCTCTGCTGCTCTCCTGCGGCGGCGAAATGCCGGAAATGACTCCCGAGCCTACAACGCCCGAAGCGGAAGCTCCCGAGCCCGAAACGCCCACAATGGAAAGCGTGCCTTATGAGAGCACTTTTACTAATATGCTGTATACGTGGGACGCATCCGATATTGACGCTGACAAGTATATGAAGATAA
>SVRY01000080.1 GCA_015064585.1 Oscillospiraceae bacterium | reverse complement strand
CAGGGGTATATTAGCATCCGCGGTGCCGCAGAAAACAATCTGAAGAAAGCAAATGCAGATTTTCCTCTTGGCGTAATCACTGCTGTAACCGGCGTATCCGGCAGCGGAAAATCTTCTCTTGTCAATGAGATCCTGTTTAAAGCATCTTCCAGAAAAGTTAACCGCTCCAACGAACGCCCCGGAAAACATGATGAAATACGGGGGTTGGAAAATATCGATAAGGTTATCAATATCGATCAGTCTCCTATCGGACGCACACCTCGATCCAACCCTGCAACTTACACCGGTGTATTTGATCATATCCGGGATCTGTTTGCATTAACAGCCGATGCCAAAGCCCGTGGATATAATAAAGGTCGGTTTTCCTTTAATGTCAAAGGCGGCCGTTGCGAAGCTTGCAAGGGCGACGGTATTATTCGTATCGGTATGAGTTTCTTGCCCGACGTATATGTTCCCTGCGAAGTTTGTAAGGGTATGCGTTATACACGCGAGACGCTCGAGGTCCGTTACAAAGGCAAAAACATCTACGAAGTTTTGGATATGACGGTAGAAGAAGCTTATGAATTCTTCAAAAACATCCCTAAAATCGAACCTATTTTGAAAGTTCTCAAGGATGTTGGCCTGACATATATCAAATTGGGTCAGCCCTCCACCACTCTTTCCGGTGGCGAAGCACAACGCATCAAACTTGCCACTTACCTTTCACGCCGGCAAACCGGAAAAACCCTGTTTATTTTGGATGAACCGACCACAGGACTGCATTCACATGATGTAAAAAAACTTATCGGTATTATCGATCGTCTTGCCGATTTTGGCAATACCGTCGTTATTATTGAACACAATCTGGACGTGATCAAATGTGCCGATTATATTATCGATCTTGGTCCTGAGGGCGGCGACAATGGCGGTACCATTATCGCAACAGGAACGCCGGAACAAGTCGCGACCAAATCCAACAGTGCAACCGGTCAATTTTTAAGAAAGGTATTGAATCGATGAATTATTCTTATAAAAAGCGCATTCTCGCACTTGTTTTTTCTATTCTGATGCTTCTAAGTCTTTTCGGTTGTAAAAGCAAAATTAAAAATATGGGTGCCGACGAAGCGTTGCTTTTAGTCAATGATGAAGTAATCATGACCGTCGGTGAATTCCGCCATTTGATTGCAAAGTATTCTGTCTCCCACGATATCCTCGGTACCGAATCCATAAAAGAAGAAATGTTGTTCATACAACAAGCCGAATTGTACATTATGGCGTATACTGCTGCACAGGCAGGGCTTACCGTCGAATATAATCAGTTAGAAGAAGAATTTGAAAACCACATGACAGAAATCCAGGATACCGATGTCTACGGCAATCAGTTCCTCTACTCTGTTACCCTACAGGAAGCACTGGTTATGGATGATGCTGCCTATAAAGAATGGACCATAGAACAGTCATTGAAAGAATATCAGGCAGATGCTTTACTTCAGGATATCGCAAGTGTCTATGCCAATGTAAAAGACGGTGAGGTTATGCGGGAATATCTGCAGCAGCATCTGATGCATCTTACCTCTTTCTACAATATCGAAATCCGTTATCCCGGGGTCAACAGCAAGGACCTCACCTTTGAAACTCATTTATAAGAAAGGATATCCACTATGGCGACTTTAATGAAAGATATCGAATGTTTTGTATTTGATATGGACGGTACAATCAACCTCGGCGAAACTTTGATCCCGGGTTCTCTTGAACTGATCGATACTCTCCGTGCACAAAACAAAAAATTCTTTTTCTTTACCAATAACTCTTCCAAGTCTCCTTCCGCTTATGTAGAGAAACTTGCACGTCTGGGATTTCAGGGGATTACACGTGATCACATCATGACTTCCGGCGATGTTATGATCCATTATCTGAAAACGCATTTCGGACAGACACCTGTCATATACCTTGCCGGTACAGAAGATCTGGAGCAGCAGTTTACGCAAGCCGGTATCACTCTCCTTCCCCATGACACCTATGAAAAAGCAGATGCTGTTGTCGTAGCCTTTGATACGAGTTTTAGTTTTATAAAAGCAAACACCGTATGCCGATTAATCAGTGCCGGGGCACCTTTCCTTGCCACCAATATCGACAAAGTATGTCCGTTGGAGGGTGGTGCTTATTTGCCCGACTGCGGATCTATGTGCCGTATGATCGCACATGCTACCGGCGTGGAACCCAAATTCACCGGTAAACCTTTCAAGGAGACCGTGGCATATATATTGAGTGCAGCAGGTACCGATCCTCAAAAAACAGCAATGGTAGGTGATCGACTGTATACCGATATCGCAACTGCGGCAGCAGGCGGAATCGTAGGCATCGCAGTTCTTTCCGGAGAAGTAACTATGGAAGATATCACCGGACAGGACGAAATTCATCCCGATTATATACTCGATAGCGTTGCTGATATTTATCAAGCATTGACAGAGGCCTGATATGGAAACCAACAATACTCATGAAAAATTTATGGAAGCCGCTTTCCGAGAGGCCATGAAAGCGCGCATGATCGACGAGGTACCGGTTGGAGCCGTTGTTGTTTACGACGGTAAGATCATTGCCAAAGCACACAATCGTCGCGAAACAAAGAAAAACCCTTGTGCCCATGCAGAATTATTAGCCGTTCTGAAAGCCTCCAAAAAACTAAAAAGCTGGCGTCTTTCCGGAGCAGATGTTTATGTTACTTTAGAGCCCTGCCCTATGTGCGCAGGTGCTATGGTAAACGCCCGCGTAGACCGCGTCATCTTTGGTGCGTACGACCCCAAGGCCGGTGCTATGGGAAGTTTGTTTAACTTGAATGACTTTGGTCTGAATCACAAACCCGAGGTGATCGGCGGTATTTCTAAAGAAAAATGCGGTTTGATCCTTACCGAATATTTCTATGATAAACGCCAAAAGAAAAAAGCGCAAAAACAACAGATGACAGATGTCACAGAGTAATATACGAAACACATACTGTTTTCGTAAAACAATTCTGTAAATTTGAATTCGCGGATATAAATTATGGGAAAGAAATTATCCAAAATGACCCTGGAAGAATTGTGGCGGTTGTTCCCTATTTTCCTGACAGAGCATCAACCATATTGGAGAGAATGGTATCTCGAGGAAGAAAATTTATTAAAAACCACTCTCTCGGCAATTGAAAGGATCAGCCATATTGGAAGCACTGCCGTTCCTTCTATTTGGGCAAAGCCCATTATCGACATTCTTGTGGAAATCCCAATCGGAAGTGATTTGCTTGATTACAGAACCCCAATAATTAATAATGGTTATATTTGTATGTCACAAAGCAAAAACAGGCTATCCTTCAATAAAGGATATACCGAGACTGGATTTGCCGAAAAAGTATTCCATTTGCATTTGAGATATGCCGGAGATCATGACGAACTGTATTTCAAAGATTATCTTATCGAATATCCGGAGGCAGCAAAGGAATACGAGGAATTAAAGTTAATGTTATGGAAGAAATACGAACATAACAGAGATGCTTATACAAATGCAAAAACCGAACTTGTAAAGAAATATACCGAAAAAGCAAGAATATTGTATGGGAAACGATACTGACAAATTCAATATATTATTGAATGGTAAACACAACAAAAGCCAAGCTGTTTATTGCAACTTGGCTTTTTCTATTTCGATTTTTTCTGCAGATGGCATCTGCTCGTTATAACGGTCTTTCTTGCCAACCTTGATCAGTAAGGCACATAGTTTCTCTGAATCCTGCCGCCAGTAAACGTTCTTTCATTGCATCAAATCCAAAATTGATACTTTCAACGGAATGTGTATCGGTAGAAATAACTACGCGCCCGCCTATCTTATGCAGCTCTTCCAAAAGTAACTGCGACGGATATATTCTCCCCTTGATACCCCGGCTGATCGCTCCGGAATTGATTTCAAAGATGCCCCCGCTCTTATTTGCTTCGTGCAAGGCCTCTATAGCCACAGACAGATAACGCAGATCATTTTCATCAAAGAAACAATTTTGAGCATTGAACTTTGTCAACAAATCAAAATGTCCAATCATATCCGGCTTTCTTTGACAGGCGGTTTGTGCAGAAATACGGAAAAACTCCTCTGCCATCGCATACGGATCTCCTGCAAATCCTTCATCAATACACCGCTGCAATGCCTGTGCCGATTCGTCTACGGCAAACCACTTTCCATTTGCTTGTATATAATGCACAGAATTTATGCAATAATCGTACAGACTTCTATCAAATTTACGAGTATCTTGTCCTTCCAGCTCTATTCCTGCATAGATATGCATCTGCCCTTGGTAACGAGCTTTTTCTGCAGTTATCTCTTTCAGATAACTTACCTCTGCATCGCGAGACATACAATATCCTTCTGCAAATCCACAATATCCAT
>SVRY01000027.1 GCA_015064585.1 Oscillospiraceae bacterium | reverse complement strand
ATATAAAATTGATTATTTGTATGACGATCTGAACCGACTGCGCAGTCAATGGATCAGACAAAATATCGGTACAGATATCAATCCGGATCTGACGAAGAATTACAGCTATGTAACCGATAAGGATAATAATACCTCTTCCCTTGTTTCGGAAGTCACCTACAGCGGCTATAGCACCCGCAGTTATAGCTATACCTATGACGCGGTAGGCAATATTACCTCTGTGAAGCTGGGAAACAATGTGATCGCAAGCTATGAGTATGACGATCTGGGTCAGCTGACAAGAGAAAACAATATGAGTGCCAATAAAACGTATGTGTATACCTACGATGACAGAGGAAACATTACCTCTCGCAAGACATATGCGTATACTACGGGCACGCTTGGCACACTGCAAAGCACCGATAGCTACGGCTACTATCAGCAGTATGATACCGAGATGTGGGGCGATGTCCTCAAGAGCTATAACGGCACGACGTTTAGCTATGACGAAATAGGCAATCCGCTGACCTATTACAATGGTGCAACATACTCATTCAATTGGATAAACGGACGCCGGTTAACAAGTGGAACAAAAGGCAGCACAAGCTTTCAGTATCAGTATAATACGGATGGACTGCGCACCCGCAAGATCGTCGGCAGTACGACTTATGACTACTACTGGAACGGCAGCCAACTTGCCATGATGACCGTCACAAACGGAACAAATGTTACGACCCTAAAGTTCTATTATGATGCGCAGGGTGTTCCTTTTTATCTCGATTATAACGGTACAGAGTATTTCTACATCACAAATCTCCAAGGTGATGTAGTAGGCATTGCCAACAGTAACGGCGTAGTAGGCTATTATGAATATGACGCTTGGGGCAGAATACTGACTATCAATTCTGCATCTTCCATGGAATACAGCGCCTTGACTACTAATCCCCTTCGCTACCGTGGATATATTTATGATAACGAGACGGGCTTCTATTATCTGCAGACAAGATATTATGACCCTGCGATCAGACGGTTTATTAATGCGGATGATGTTGATTTGCTGGGCGCAAATGGTGATTTCTCCAGTTATAATCTGTTTGTATACTGTGGAAATAATCCTGTATCACGCGCTGATAATAGTGGGTATTTTTGGGAAGCTATTGCTATCGGATTTGTCGTAGGTTTAGTAGGACAATATGTCAGTGATGTCATTGGAAATATCCAAAGTGGAAAAACGGGTATTAATATTTTTACGCCGACTTCTAGTGCTTTAGATTATTTTGCATCAGGTGTCGGTGGGGCGATAGCTGCAATTCCTGGTCTAAAACTTATTGGCACAATGGCTGTTGGTGCTATCGGTAGCGTTGCATCTGATGGTATCAAGGGCAATATTAATAGTTGGGAAGATTTAGGCAAAAGTGCATTAAAAGGCGGAATAGCAAATGGAATAGGCTATGGTGTTGCAAAAGGAATGGCTGCCCTAAAAGTAAAACAGATCAGTAATATGCCACGTTCCTCTCGAAAAGTATACCTTCGTGATAATTTCTACCGCAACTCCCAAGCCAAAGCGAATGTAAATTTGCGAACATTTGCAAATTCGTCTATGACAATTAACATTGGTATTTTAGAAAAACAGATAGCAGTTTTTCGAGCAGGTGTATACTCAACTGTAACCTCTACACTCGCTACATTGTTTTAGGAGGAAGCATGAAAAAATTTCTCATTGATCAAGCTCTATTTCTTGTAATAGGCATTGCGATAATGATATTCATCCCTCAGTTTTGCGGTCCCATTTTTACTTTGTTTTTCGAAATAGCAGTAATATTGTGTTGGGGCTACCTTTGTCGTCGAATTCTTTTAATACCAATTGATCTCATTTTAGGAAAGACTTCTCAGATTGTATATTTTTCCTCCCAATGTTATGTGGAAGACTTAGAATTCTTTAAAAATACCCATTATTATGTATGGAGGTTTTGTTTAAAAAACAATCAATCGCTTACATTATTAGTTCCCATTGGTTTCAAAAAAGAAGAAACAACCACGATAGCGCCCCCCGCGAAAAATGCACGCCTTCAAATTACTTACTTTAGGTTCTCCAAGATTTTATTGGAATGGCATCTAAATTGAGTTTAGTATATGAGAAGGACCATGGATTTAAGATTATCAAATAGAAGTATGCTGTATCATAAAATGAATTTCGCTTTTGCGAATGCTTAAAGATAGGAGGATTACAATGAATGATGTGATTTTGACTTACCGACCGTATCGGTGGGAAACCATTGCAGCATCTTTTTTTGTTGTAATGGAAATAGGGTATTTGATACTCATTAGCATAGCAGCGCCGATTGATACATCGCCATACAGCATTTATTTTTGGATTCCCATTATACTTGTAATTGTGATGCTGTTTGGCATCAAACGTTGTTATGACAGAAGTAAAATCACGGTTTATTTCACACAAGAAGGCATGCATTTAATCAATGATGGGAAGACTGCTTGGCGATTTGTCCCTTGGGAAAATTTCACGTATTTGTATCATCAAGATGATACCAAACGTATACATTTGGTGTTATCATCTGAAGAATTGGATAAGAAACAGTTGAAGAAAATGGTTTATCTGAATGATCTGGGGTCTAAAATTACCGTGAACAATGCTGTCATAATTACTTTGGATTTGTTGCAGGATAAGGCAACAGCCAGAGTTCTTGAAATTGTAAAAGAAAAGGTAGTTGCAAAGAACATATAGTGAAAATCCGTCGAACAATATACGCTATCCGTTTCAGAAAGGATCTGCCATGGAAATGATAAAGTTGAATTACAGCATCGAAAATGAAAATTTGGAATACACAGCCTACCATCAGTCTATCGAAAACCGAAAAAACTGTGCCGTTTTTGATGAGTTAGCAAAGGAACATGTTTTGTTATCAAAGCAGTATGAAAATGCATTTAATGAACTAAATGAAGCGGCTGAAAAAAACACCTTCCGACACGAATATTCTAAAAACCAAAATTTTGGCCTCCCGCGCGGGTATTATTCTCCTTCGCGAGCTGATTGGGTGGTAGGAGGCGCCGATCGCGGCAGACTGTTAAAAAGTGCTCCTAAGAAGATAGATTGCAATTACGAATACTGCTTCGATGCCGAAAATCGATTGATATGTGTCAAAGAACTTGATTTTTTCAAGGAGCAGATCCGACATCTTGCCACCGAGTTTATTTTTCATGAACAGGACAGAGAGTTTTCACTTGTGTTTGAACTTAATTTTATACTTCCCACTCAGTTATCATACATACGGGAGTGCAAATATGAAAACGGTCTTTTGATGCAGTTTGCGCAAACCTCTCTCAAATACGGGGATGCCAAAAAACCGTATTGGAGAATCGAAGCAGAAACATTTGCGTATACAGACGGTCTCTTATCCGAAATGCACCGCTACTCATATTTTCCTCCCTTACAATTATCCCATTATAAGTTCAAATTCAACCAAGATGATGAAGGCTATTTGTCAACTTATAAATGCGAGCAAATGGGATATAAACCGAAGGGCAGACGGGAATATGAAGAAAAAAGTGTTTTTCAAGTGAGCGGAAAACATAAATAACATACCCGAAAATTATATTTTAATCATAAAAGTCTGTCTCAGATCCTTTGCATTTTGGATTTGAGACAGACTCTTTTTTACTGTATTTGATTATTATTTGGTACCAAAGCAATATGCCGTTTGGAAATCGTATTTTTCGCCCGGACGCAGGATGCAGGAGAGGAAGTCGGGACGGTTGGGGGAATTGGGCGCGTACTGGGTCTCCAGGCAAAGTGCGTGCAGAGGTCTTTGGGGAACACCGCCCTTGAAGGGATAAGAGCCGTTCATAACACAGGCGGTGTACAGCTGAACGCAGGGCATATTGGTAAGCATTGTCATGGTTCTGCCGCTTGCTTCGTCATACATTTCGGCACAGCGGCGCATCATACCGTTCCAGTTCAAAAGGAAGTTATGGTCAAAGGGAATGCCCACCTTGCGCATTTCGTTAAAATCAAAATCGGTTCCCTGCACCGCAATGGGTCCTCCCACAGGAATTTGATCGGCATCCACTTCGATATAACTGTGGGCATCGATCCAAAGATACTGATCCATTACAGAGCCGCCGTCGTAACCATTCAGATTGAAATAAGCATGATTGGTCAAATTCACAGGCGTTGCCTTGTCGGTCTCTGCCTGATAGCGGATGAACAAACGGTTTTCTTCGTCAAAGGTATAGGTAACCTTCAATTCCAAATTTCCGGGATAGCCTTCTTCGCCGTCTGCGGAAAAGCAGGTCAGCTTCAAGCCTGCACGCTTCTTTTTCACAAAGGTCTCCACATTGAAGATCTTTTTATCAAAGCCGTTTTTGCCGCCGTGCAAAGAGTCCTTGGTACCGGAATTTACAAACAGGTGATAGGTCTTACCGTCAAGGGCAAACTGCGCTCCGCCGATGCGATTGCTGTATCTGCCGATAATGGCACCCTGATAGCCTGCGGAAACCAAATACCCTTGCAAATCGTCATAACCGCACACCACGTCGGCAAGCTTGCCGTTTCGGTCGGGCACAAACAGATTTTTGATAATGCCGCCATAGTTCAAAATACACACCTTCGCGCCGCTGCTGTTTTCCACCGTATATGCGTATACGGTTCTGCCATCGGGCAATTTCCCAAATACACTGCTTGAAATCTTCATATTTATATATATCTCCGTTTCGCTGTATTCTGTTATCAGTTTAGCACACCTTACACTTGCCTGTCAAGGGTTTCGACAAAAGTGTAAACAAATTTTGAACAAAAGGTAAACTTTTTAATCCCATCCCCTCTGTTCTCCCTTTCATACATATCTTGGGTGTTGACAAACGCACAAAAAAATGATAGCATATACTGTAAGATAAAAATATTACAAGCAATCATATATACCAAGTAAAGCGTAATAAGGAGCAAAAAACGTGAGAAAACAAGCAATCGGGAATCTTATACTGAAGATCCTCATCGTTTTGGTCGCCGTCGCCGCTGTGGTAGTTACCATCGTTCTGTGTGTGAAAGCCAATTCGGACAACCGCCTGATCCGAAAAGAGCTCAATATCGAAGCAGGCTCCACCGAATTTTCCGCGGCTGATTTTTTGCGCGACACATCGCTTACCGCCCGTTTTTCGGCGGAAAGCCAATACAATCTGAACAAAGTGGGCAGTTATCAACTGCAATTGATCGTTGGGGAGGAAAGATACAACGTAATTTTGCACGTTGTGGATACCGTCAAGCCCGTTGCCACTACCAAACCCATGCTGGTAGCCCTGGGCACCAATCTTGCCCCCGAACAACTGCTGACCTCCATTTCGGATGCCACCGCCGTATATGTGGAATACGAAAAAGCCCCCGACACCAAGGTCGCAGGTGAGCAGGATGTTTCGGTACTGCTGACCGACGAAGGCGGCAATATGCTGCGCCTTGCCACCAAGATCTATGTGACAGAAACGGTCAACCGTATTATCTATCAGTTGGGCGATCCCTATCCCCAGCTGTCCGAATTCATCGGCGAGGATGCCTATGCCGAATTTTCCCCGCCCCTTTCCCAACTGAATATCAAAACACCGGGCACATATTATTTGGATGTGAACATATTCGACTCCGTTTACAGCGTGATCATGGACGCAGTGGACACCGTTTCGCCTGTGGCGCAGCCCGCCCAAGGCATTGAGATCTATCCCGGCACCTCCCTGCCCGACCCGCGCCAAATGGTGGTAGATGTGTTTGACGCCACCGAGCTCAGCTTTGCCTATGCCGACGATTATCAATTCGACGAGCCCGGCGACTATTCTGTGGTGGTCAGCATCACAGACCTTGGCGGGAACCAAACACTGGTGGTAGTTTCTTTGCGTGTGCTGGATACCTCCGAAAAAGACACCAATCCCCCTGTGATCACAGGCGCCACCAATCTTGTTTCCAACATCGGCAGTATCATTACCTATGCCGAAAATATTACCGTCTTTGACGCGTACGACGGCAAGCTGGATGTGCGCAACCCAGCTTACTTTAAAGTCGACAGCTCGGCAGTGCGTCCCAATTCTGTGGGCATCTACCCTGTTGTATATACCGCCACCGACCGCGCAGGCAACAGCACCTCTGTTACCGTACAAATTCAGATCCAACACATGGACGTGGACGATGCCACCGTTTATGCATACGCGGATACTATCCTGTCGGGCATTGTGTCCGATTCCATGACCCGCACCGAAAAGATCCAGTCAATTTTCCGCTATGTCTATAATTTAACCGAAAACTTTTCCACCGATGTTACCTCCGACTATACCGACCGCTATACCCGCCAAGCTTATTACGGCTTCTTGGGCTATGCAGGCGACCCCTATACCGCTTGCAGTATGATGCGGCTGCTGTTTGACACAGTGGGAATTGAATATAAGGTCGTAACCCGTTCTGCCTCCGATTTCTCCCATTGGTGGCTGCTCATCGATTTCGGAAGCGGCTGGTTCCATGTGGATGCTTTGCAAAACGGCTATCTCTGGACCACTGACGGAAGAGTGATCCGCAGCGATTCGGAAGAAGCGAAAAACATGGAGATCGACAAGATCCGCTTCGCTTATCAAATGACCGATGCCGATCTTGCCGAATATACCCACCTCATCAATGCGCACCGTCCCGGTTGGAATTACTATACCTTTGATAACGATGCGTTCCCCCCCACTCCCACTCGCAACAGCGACGGTTCCTTCAACGCCGCTACCTACACGCTCCAATACATAGCGGGCACCGGCGGCACCATATCGGGTATTGCCGCTCAGGCTGTGGAACACGGTGTCAGCGGCAGTACCGTCGTGGCAGTTCCCGGCTATATGTATCGCTTTGTCCGTTGGGACGACGGAGTCACCTCGCCCGAGCGCTCGGATGCGGTCAACGGCGACAGAACCTATAAAGCCATCTTCGAATTTGACCCCACCTCCGTTGTGTTTTATAAATTGGAGTATTTGGCAGGTGAAGGGGGCTACCTGATCGGTGCCACTGCGCAGAATCTGCGTGAAAATTCCGAGGGCACTGCCATCACCGCCGTGGCGGATATCGGCTACCGCTTCATCGGCTGGAGCGACGGCAAAACCGATGTTACCCGCACCGACATTGCCACTTCCAGCCTGACCATTACTGCCCTGTTTGAAAAGATTGAAGAGCCGGTCACACCGCCCGACGATAACGAAAACAAGGACGATGAGGAAGAGAAAAAGCCTGTGATCTATGTCGACGCGGGACATGGCTTTGCCAATACCAACGGTACCATCGACAGAGGCGCCGGCGAAAACACTGCTTATCATGCACTGACCGGCAAATACGAAAGCGACTTGAACCTGGAAATCGCCCTAAAGCTGAGAGAAATTCTCTTGGAATTGGGCTATGAAGTCCTTATGACCCGTGAATCCGAAAGCGATGAATGCGTTTTGGTCGCTGACCGTGTGGAACGTGTCAACGCTTCCAATGCCGATATCTTTATTTCCATTCACGGAAACAGCTACACCAGTGAATCGGTAAAGGGAGCGCGGGTCTACTACAGCTCGGGCAATGCCAATGTGGATACCTGCATCGGCTACGCTAACACCGTTGCCGCAGCCATCAACCAAACCCAAGGCGCTTCGCTCAAAAATGTTACCGTGCAAGATCATCCCAACATTGCCGTTATCCGCGGCATTCTGGTGCCCACGGTGCTGGTGGAGACCTGTTTCTTAACAAGCCCCGAAGATGCCGCTTTGGCGGCAAATGCAGAATGGATCGAGACAATGGCAACCGCTCTTAGTCTTGGCATTCAAAACCAACTGGCAAAATAACAGATACAACGAGTCCGCTGAAGGGTTCCTACCATAAAACAGGTTATGACCTGCCGAAAAGAGCAAAAGGAGTACGAACATTTGGCGTGATACTCCGTTAAGAGTATCACGCCAGTTCTATTCGCCTCTGGCGAGTGATATTGCTACGCAGTGATATTTGGACTTCGTCCAAGTGATATTCGCCCGCTCACCGTGTGAGCGTTGCGAGCCTTAGAGGCGAATAGAATATCACTGTCGCCGTGCGACAATATCACTCTTTGCGTCAGCAAAGAATATCACTTATAAAAAGCAGAAAAGAGAGAGCTTTACGGAATTTTGTTTCCGCATTACCCTCTCTTCTGTTTTTATCGCCGGTTTCGCATTTGTATTACAAATGCCTCGGGCTATGCCCATACCCCTTATAAAATTCCTCCGCTAAGAACAACACGCTTTTTATTCGTACTCCTTTTCGCACGCCTTGCCTGCAAGGTATAGTGTGTTACACCTTATGGTTTACTGTCGGGTGGTAATGAGAATTTATAAGTGATATGCCTCGCCTTGCTCGGCGTGATATTTTTGCTTAGCAAAAGTAATATTGCTCCCGCTGGTCGCAGTGATATTCTATTCGCCTCTTTCTTCCAACGCGCGTAGCGCATACCACGTCCGAAGGATATATCACGCACGAAGTGCATATCACTTGCCGCAGTCGAATAGAGTTGGCGCACCTGCTTTATCGCAGGTGCGCCGAGGCGGGCTCGTTTTAAATTTGCGGGAATCTGCTTGACTTTCACCCAAAAATCATGTATACTATATATATTGTGCAAAAGGAGAAATGCTATGGACAGAATCAAAATTGCCATCGTAGGCGGCGGTGCCGCCGGTATGTTTTGCGCCATTTGGTGCGCCGAAGCGGGGGCTGAGGTAACTCTGTTCGAGCGCAATGAAAAGCTGGGGCGCAAACTGGGCATTACGGGCAAGGGCAGATGTAATCTGACCAACAATTGCGGCACCACTCAAAATTTCATGGCAAACGTGCCCCGCAATCCCCGTTTTCTGTTCACAGCCCTTTCTCGACTTTCTCCTACAGATCTGATGAACTGGTTTGAAGAAAGAGGACTTGCCCTCAAAACCGAACGCGGCAACCGCGTTTTCCCCGTTTCTGACAAGGCGGCGGATGTGGTAGGGTTGCTTTGGCGCTTGGTGGAGCAGGCGGGCTGTAAAATACGCCGCGCAAGAGTGGAAGAGATCCTCTGCCATAACGGCAAGATCAAGGCGCTTCGCGCCGACGGTAAGACCTACAGCTTTGATAAGATCGTTCTTTGCACAGGCGGAATGTCCTATCCGGGCACCGGATCCACCGGAGACGGTTACCGCATGGCACAAAAGCTGGGGCATACCATCATCCCCCCCTCGCCATCCCTTGCCCCCCTTTGCTCTACGGCGAAATACTGCAAGGACATGCAGGGGCTGGCACTGAAAAACGTGGAGCTGAAATTAGTGCACCGCAACAGTCAAAAAACCGTATTCTGCGAAAACGGAGAAATGCTCTTTACCCATTTCGGTGTTTCGGGACCCTTGGTGCTCAGCGCATCGGCACATATTGAAAACGAGCCAAAAAACTATGATATTTTCATTGATCTGAAACCTGCGCTGGATGCACAAACGCTGGATCGGCGCATACTTTCGGACTTTACCAAATATAAAAACAAAGCCTTTCGTAACGCTCTTTGCGATCTTCTGCCCGCGAGCATGATCCCCACAATGATATCCCTTTCGGGTATTGACCCCGAAAAGAAGGTCAACGAGATCAAAAAAGAAGAACGACAAGCACTTTGCGAACTGTTCAAGCGCTTTCCCATTCCCCTTTCGGAATTTCGCCCCATTGCCGAAGCCATTGTTACCCGCGGCGGCGTTGCCGTCACAGAGGTCAACCCCAAAACAATGGAATCAAAATTGATAAAAAGCCTTTACTTTGCGGGTGAGGTGCTGGATCTGGATGCCTATACGGGCGGATTTAATCTGCATATCGCATTTTCCACCGCCGCGGTAGCCGCCGACGCGGCAATACAAGAATACTAAACAAAAAGGGAGTCAACTATGTTTTCCATTGCCATTGACGGTCCCGCAGGTGCGGGCAAAAGCTATCTTGCCGATAAGTTGGCAGAGCATTATCACTTAATTCATGTAGACACCGGCGCACTGTACCGCACGGTCGGACTGTATGTCTCTAAAAAGGGCATTGCCAAGGAAGACACCGATCATATCGTGGCTTCCCTTCCCGAGATCACCCTTTCCCTTTCCTTCACCGAAGGGGGACAGCAGGTGATCCTCAACGGCGAAACGGTGGGAGATAAGATACGCACCCCCGAAATTGCCGCCTACGCCTCTGCGGTCTCCGCAATTCCCGAGGTCAGAACCTTTTTACTGGAAACACAGCGCCAGCTCGCCAGAGAACAGGGCGTTATCATGGATGGACGCGACATCGGTACCGTGATCCTGCCCGATGCCGATGTTAAGATCTTCCTTGTTGCCGATAACCGCGCCCGCGCCAAACGGCGGTTGGCAGAGTTTCTTGCCAAAGGAATCGACACAACACTGGAAGAGGTGCTTGCCGATGTGGAAAAGCGAGATCACAACGACAGCACCCGCAAAACTGCCCCCCTCAAACCGGCAGAAGATGCCATACTGCTGGACAATTCCGAATTAAGCGCTGACGAAACCGTCGCCGCCGCCATTGCCATCATTGAGGAGAAAAGAAAATGAGTTTATATAAAGGTCTGCATATTTGCTTTGGCGCCATCATTCGCGGTATTTTCCGCGTAAAGGTGGAGGGCGGAGAGAATCTGCCCGATGACGGTGCCTATATCGTTGCCTGCAATCATATTTGCGACGCTGACCCTGTTATTTTGGCGGCATCGGTGAAAAACCGCAGACAGATCCGCTTTATGGCAAAAAAGGAGCTTTTTAAAGTGCCGCTTTTGGCACAGCTGATCAAGGCTTTGGGCGCCTTCCCCATTGACCGCGGCGGAGCAGATGTGGGCGCGCTCAAGCACAGTCTGTCGCTTTTGAAAAACGGTGAAGTGGTGGGCATTTTCCCCCAAGGCACACGTTATCCAAAGGTCCATCCGGTAAATTCGAAGGTGAGAAACGGGGTCGGCATGCTGGCAAAGCGCAGCGGTGCCATGATCCTGCCTGCCTGCATCGAAACCAAAAATTTTAAGATCCTTCCCTTTTTCCGCCGCACCTACGTGCGTTTCGGAACCCCTTATACCCCTACATATACCCTGGAAGGCTCTGAGGCATACCAAGAGATCGCCCAAGAGGCATTTACCCATATTTTGGAACTGATCAATGCCGAAATACCGAGGGATACACAATGAAAGTAACGGTCGCCAAAAGCGCGGGCTTTTGCTTTGGCGTCAAGCGCGCAGTGGATACCACCTATCGCCTGCTGGCAGATCCCGGTAAGGGAAAGATCTGCATTTTAGGGCATCTGATCCACAACCCCCATATTTTAAAAGACATCGAACAAAAAGGAGCATTGACCGTTTCGGAAAGCGATATTGATCTGCTTGCCCAAAATGCGAGTGCCCAAAATCCCGTGACGGTTGTGATCCGCGCCCACGGTATTACCAAAGCGATTTTTGATAAACTGACGGAGCACGCAAACATAAATCCTTATTTTTGCGTTGAAGACTGCACCTGTCCCTTTGTGAAAAAGATCCACCGTATTGCCGAGACCGAATGTACCCCAGATGATCTTTTTTTGGTTTTCGGCAATCCTACCCACCCGGAGGTTGTGGGAATTTGCAGTTATGCCCCCTGCGAAACCCGCGTCATCACTGCTTCCGACAACATAGAATTATGCAATTTGCACAATAAAAATGTAGTTTTAGTCTCTCAAACGACTCAAAAACTGTCAGAATGGCAGAAATGCCAGAAAATCATAAAAAAGGGCTGTACAAATGCCAAAATATTTGATACAATATGTAGCGTGACTGAAAACAGGCAGACAGAAGCGCGCGCACTTGCCGCCGAAGTCGATATGATGGTAGTGCTGGGAGGGCAGGAAAGCTCCAATACCCGCCAGCTGTACCGTACAGCCAAAGAAGTTTGTCCATTTACCGTAATGGCGGAGGACATGAGCGGAATTCCGCCTATTACGAATAACATATTTAAAATGGGAATCACTGCCGGGGCATCGACGCCCGACAGTATAATTCAGGAGGTAATGAAAACTATGAGCGAAATCTATGAAGGCGAAAATTTCGCACAACTGCTCGAAGACTCTTTCAAAACTTTAAATACAGGGGATATCGTAACGGGTGTTATCACTTCGGTTGCACCGAACGAGCTGAAGGTCGACCTTTCCGCTAAGGTTACCGGCATTGTTCCGTTCGATGAAGTTGCTGAAGACTCTTCCACCGATCTGACCGCTATCTACAAGATTGGCGACACCATCGAAGCAAAAGCGATCCGTGTCAGCGACGTTGACGGTGTTGCTACCCTGTCGGTCAAGCAGGTTGCCCGCATCACCAATTTCAAGAAGATCGCAGCTGCCGCTGAAACCGGCGAGATCTTAGAAGGAAAGGTTACCGACATCGTTAAGGGCGGTGTCGTTGTTACCTGTATGTTCACCCGCGTATTCATCCCCGCAGGTCAGAGCGGCATTCCGCGCGACGGCGATATGGAGACTCTGCGCGGCAAGACCGTTCGCTTCAAGATCATTGATGTAAACACCGAACGCAACCGCGCTGTTGGTTCCATCCGTGTGGTTGAACGCGAAGAACGCAAGGCAAAGCTGGAAGAATTCTGGGCAAACATCGAAGAAGGCAAGCAGTACACCGGTACTGTTAAGAGCCTGACCTCTTACGGTGCATTCGTTGACCTGGGCGGCATTGACGGCATGGTACATGCTTCCGAACTGTCCTGGACTCACATCAAGAATCCCGCTGAGGTTGTTTCGGTTGGCGAAACTCTGACTGTATTCGTAAAGAGCTTCGACCGCGAAAAGAAGAGAATTTCTCTTGGCTATAAGACCGAAGAAACCAATCCTTGGACCATCTTCACAAACGCTTACGGCGTTGACAGCGTTGCCAAGGTTAAGATCGTTTCTTTGATGCCCTTCGGCGCATTCGCACAGGTCGTTCCCGGCGTTGACGGTCTGATCCACATCAGCCAGATCGCTGATAAGAAGATCGCAAAGCCCGCTGATGTTCTGGAAATCGGCCAGGAAGTGGATGCCAAGATCATTGCGATCGACGAAGAAAACCACAAGGTCAGCCTGTCCATCCGCGCTCTGCTGGAGGCAGCCGAAGAGGCTGTTGAAGAGGTTGCTGAGGAAGCTACCGAAGAAACCGCTGAATAATTCATTTTAAAAAACGGTTGTAAGCCAAAAGCTTGCAACCGTTTTTCATATATAAGCACCAAAGGAGGCTTCCTGCCCCATTTGGCGTTTTTGGACAATAAAAAAATCCCCGCAGGCGATTGCCCACGGGGAACCTGGAGCTGGTAATCAGAGTCGAACTGATGACCTCATCCTTACCAAGGATGTGCTCTACCAACTGAGCCATACCAGCACCTCACGGCAAGGGATATAATATCACAACAAACAACGTTTGTCAAGCGTTTTTTGAAAAAAATTTAAAATTTTTTTCACCTCCCCATTTTCGCGTTTCCTTTGTTTTTTTGCACATCAAATTCTTTTTGTTTTTGTACAAAATGCATAATTACAAAGCTGTTTTATGAACAATTTGTTAAATTGAGCACAATAGTATTACATACATTGACATATTAATTGTTTTCTGTTAAAATATATATAGACACAACAACGAACACGGAGGTGCCTTCCATGAAAAAGAAACTGTCAATCGTACTTATGATATCACTCATTTTGATATGTGCCCTTGCCATGTTTTTTTATGCCGCAGGTGCGCAGGATACCGATGATATACAAACAGGATTTGCGGGGGGAGACGGAAGTTACGGGAATCCCTATCTCATTTCCACCCCCGAGCATCTTATATATTTAAGCCAAAATGCCGCAACTCTGCACAAAGATACCTATACCTATTTTGCGCTGACAAACGACATTACGCTCAACGATGAGAGTTTTTTGTTTGATGCCGATACAGGGCTTGTGAAGGTAAGCGACGGAGAGCATACCGCATTTTTCGGTACGGGCATCTTGGGAAAAGCCGATCATAATACCCTGTTTGACATTACACCTTCCATCAAAGGCACATGGTACGCAAATGACCAAAACGAAACCATATCTGCCTATGAAGGAGAGCTTATTCCCTTTACTCCGATCGAAGGAAGCAGGTTCAGTTTCGACGGCGGCGGATATACAATATCAGGTCTTTACATCCACACAAAAGAAGACAATGCCGCCCTGTTTACAGAAGCTTCCTCGATCAGAAATCTTATGATCGAAAACAGCTTTATTTATAACGAGGGGCAGTATACCGGCTCTGTTGTCGGCAATGGCAAGCAGTCTTCCCTTGAAGGAATCAGCAGTGATGCCATTGTAATCGGAAACGACTACGTGGGCGGGATTGCAGCGCAGGCTTCTTATGTAAATATCTGTACCTTTGACGGAACTGTAATCGGAAACGACTACGTGGGCGGAATCGCCGGCGGTGTAAACAGTGCTTATATCTGTGCCTTTGACGGCTCGGCATACGGCAATTTCTATGTAGGAGGAATTACCGCCAAAACCGAATATCTCTCTTCTTCCCATACACGCATCATAGCACTTAGCAGCAGCAGCGGCAGCATCCATGCAGCGCGGTATGCCGGAGGCATCGTTGGGCTTTTAACAAGCAACAGCCATGTTGAAAACTGTTATAATTACGCAGCGATCACCGCCCAATCCATTGCCGGCGGAATTGCGGGAAAAACCGAAACACGCGCAACGGTAGCCTACTGCCACCATGCAAAAACCGTACGCAGCGAAACAAATTTCTGCGGAAATATAGTAGGACAGCACCAAGGTGTCGCTGAATACTGTTACTATGCAGGGAATGCCTATCAAAATAACTCGCGCCAAAACGGCATTGGAACCGACACCCAAAGCTCAGTCAAACAAGACATAGAAAATGAAACCACCATGGCCTCCTCCCATTCGCAATCTTCCTATACTTATTTTGATTTTTCAGAAATTTGGTATATGGATATCAACATTCCCAGATTGCGCAGCGAAATACAATTAATTTTCCCCATGGGATACGGCAGCGCACAAAGTCCCTATCTTGTGAAAACCGCCGCTCAATTGCAAACTGTATCCGCAGGGGGCGAGCTCATCAAAGATAAGCACTTCAAGCTTATAGACGATATCACGCTCAATGATGAAACATTCACCTTTGACAGCGACACAGGACTTGTAAAGGTGAGCGACGGAAAGCATACCGCTTATCTGGGCACAGGTTTCCTCGGAGATACCGGTGGCGACAACACGGTTTTCGATACGGTTTCCTCCCAAAGAAATACATGGTATGTATCTGATCTATCCACCGAAAAAGGAACATATACCGGGTCTTTGGAAAGTTGGAGCACTGCTTTTGATGTGTATCAATGCGCCCTTTTTGACGGAAACGGGCATACTGTATCCGGGCTTTACGGTCATTCTCTTTTCGCCTATATTAACGGTACGGTCTTTGATCTTCACATACAAAACGCCTTGATTACAAATTTCGGAAGCGGCAGTTTTTCCCAAGTATCCATAGGACACATTAAAAACTGTTCTTCAAGCGCCATTGTTTTGGGAAGAGGCGGTATTACCGAAGTAAACAGCGGAACGATCAGCGAAACTGTCTTTGACGGATATGTAATACAGATAAACGCAAATGATGAAGATACTTTGGAAATCGGCGGCATTGCAGGCAATAACACCGATGGAATCATTGAACGCTGCCGAAACAAAGGAACTGTTTTAGGGAATTACTATGTTGGCGGCATTGCAGGAAATGCAGGCACGATCCTGAACTGTGCAAACCAAGGAAACATATATGCAACCCACCACTTCGCCGGAGGCATTGCAGGTGTGGCTCTAGAAAGCGCTATCGTACGTAACTGTTACAGCACAGGGAAAATATACTCTTCTGAATTTGTGGGCGGTATCTTGGGATATATCAGCTTGTCTACTATCGAAAACTGCTATTATCAAAGCGGAAGCGCTGCCAATGCAGAAGGCGGAGTGCATCTTGGGATCGGCTCTTATTACAACAAAGAATCTTCCCAAACCGAGCAATATCCCGGCGATGATCTTGGAAAAACCACCGCACTCAGTGATGAACAAATGCAGAAAAAAGATTCTTTTGCGGGCTTTGACTTTGATAACGTGTTTTCATTTGCCCAAAACGCCGCATCCCCCTACCCCGTTTTACTTTTTGAACTTCCTCAAAATGATGCGTCCGCCCCCTCCATACTGGATCAAGCGGCAGAATGGTTTGCAGCAGGAAACGGCACTGAAAACGATCCCTACCTCATTCAAAACGCAAGCGAATTGATCCTGCTTGCCAAATTAACCACCGATGGACAACCACTTTGGGGTGAATATTTTGCATTAACCACCGATATTGCATTGAATGACACCTCCCTGCCCCTATGGTTTTTAAATGCAACGCCCTGGGTACCCATTGGTAACCGCGATACCTCCTTTGGCGGTATTTTTGACGGTAATGGGCACACGATCAGCGGCGTTTATATGAACTCCCTATACGAAGCAGGGCTGTTCGGACACTCGATCGGCATGATTGTCAATCTGAATATTGCAGACAGCTATATCGACAGCTCACAGATTGCAGGAGGCATTGTTGCCATTAACGTCGGCACCATTCGAAACTGCCACAGCGATATTACACTCAGCGGATACCAATTCCTTGGCGGTATTGTTGGCATCAACGAATTGCCCATTTACGACTGTACATTTACCGGAAATATTTTTGCCCATAATAATGCGGGCGGTATCGCAGGCATTAACCAGAGCACGATCACAAACTGCCAAAACAGCGCTGCGATCAGCGGTAATGTCAGCGGCGGTATCGCAGGCATCAACCATAGCACGATCACAAACTGCCAAAACAGCGGCACGATCAGCGGCGATGGTAACGGCGGTATTGCAGGACGCAGTTTATCGGGAGAAATTTCAGACTGTGTTAATCACGGCAGTGTCAACGGTAGAAATTCAGGCGGTATTGTAGGAACGCTGTCGGGAGCACTCATTACAAACTGTCAAAATACAGCGAGCATTTCAGGAGGCGGAATCTGCTACTCGGCATTAAACGGTGCCTCCATCCTGGGCTGTCAAAACAGCGGAAACATCCAAAACAACTACAACGCCGGGGGAATTTGCAGCATATTTAACGGCAAGCTGCTCGCCCTTTGTCACAACAGCGGAAACATCGAAGCGCAGTACTATGCAGGCGGTATTGCGGGAACGGTACAAGGCAAAACGGAAAACTGCTATAACAGCGGTAAAATCACCGCCATCGAATATGCAGGCGGCATTACAGGCTTTGCGGGTTCTGCCATTGAAAGCTGCTACAATATCGGCAAAGTCAGCGGCAATCGGTTTGTGGGCGGCATTGCGGGACATGCTTCTGCCACCCTTACAGACTGTTATTACCTGGATGGTTGTGCAAACGACGGCACAGCAACACAAAACGCCGTAGGCCACACGCAAAACGGCAGCGTCACTGAGGATACGGGCTCCAATACTGCGGCACTGACCCTCAAGCAATTCAGCGAACCCTATTATCTTCCCGGCTTTGACTTTACAAATATTTGGATGTACGAAAACGATCTGCCTGCGCTCATTGCCCTGCACCCCCATACATTCGACCAAAAAGTTATAAGCGATCAGTATCTGAAGACTGCGGCAGACTGTCAAAATCCTACTGTTTACTACTACTCCTGCCAATGCGGGGAATGCGGTACAGAAACCTTTACGGAAGGAACATACGGTGATCATATTCCCGTTTGGCAGAGCGATAGCAGTTGTCACTACACGCAGTGCTCTGTGTGCTCTATCATGCTCAGCCATGCACAGCACGTTTACACAAATGACTGCGACACAGAATGCAATGTCTGCGGTCATACACGCAAAATAACCCATAACTACGTATATATCCCGGACGGAACAAACAGCGAAAAATTCCATTTGGCACGCTGCACCGTTTGTCTGAAGCAGGAAGCCCCAAGAGAAATGCACAGCTTTGCAACCGGTGTGATAGCAACTCCTGCCTCTGAAGCCTCGCACGGCGTCATGCGCTACACTTGTAAGGACTGCGGATATATCAAAACCGAACTGATCCACTATTATACCTACGTACAATACGAAACGGGGCATACCAACGTCTGCCTGCACTGTCAAGACGAGAAAGAAGAGATGGCTCCCCACCGTTTTGAAGGGGAAGTTACCACGCCTTCTACGCCTGCGGCAGAAGGAAAAATAACCTATACCTGCAGCGATTGCGGCTATCAAAAAACAGAAACCGAGCACTACTACGCCTATGCTGTGGGTGACACGGGACATTACTATGCCTGCGTGCACTGCGGAACGATCCGTGAAAAAGAAGCGGCGCACATCTTTGATGAGGGCAGGATCACCGCCATTCCCACCTATACAGATGAAGGGGAAACCACCTATACCTGCACCGTTTGCGGTCATGAAAAGACCGAGCCCATCGGTACGCTCCCCCCTGTCAGCAGTGAAACGACAAAGGATCCCACAGAAAACGATTCTGCTTCTGTCATCGTTTCGGCTGAAAACCAGCCGAATTATATGCCTGTTTTCATTGTCATCGCCCTTGCGATGGTATGCAATACCGCGCTTATGGGCTATATGTTCCTTCACTTACTGAAAAAAGAAAAAGTAACGCAGGAGAAAGACGGCGAAGAAGAACCGCCAAAGCAAGAACCCAAAAAGCGGTCCACGGATTTTATATAAATCTATACGCAAAAAGCAGACGGATTTCGTGAATAAGTCCGTCTGCTTTTCTTTTTATATTGTCAATCGAGGTGCTGTTTCGCCCACAATTCATTTTTTCTGTTTATACGCGATATTGGCGTATGGCAGTGTTATTACTTGCTGTTTCTTTTTCTTCGCCACAGGCGCAAAATAACGCCGTACACGCAAGCAGCATACAAATAAACACCTTCACACTGTTTCCTCCAGCGTTTTCAGCAGCCCTTCACAGCCTCTTCGAATATCGCGGTAGGTCTTATCGAAGCATCCCGTATACCAGGGGTCTGCCACATCCCCATCGTCATCGGCAAAGGACAGCAGCTTGCGGATCTTATCCTGCGGATCGCCCCCGAAAATGCGGTGCATATTGCGCACATTGGCGCTGTCCATACCGATAAACAGATCGTACTTGTCATAGTCGCTCTTTTTCAGCTGTACCGCCTCCCTTTCGGGCACGTCAATGCCATGACGCATAAGCTCCGCCACAGCCGGCGGGTAAATAGGATTTCCCACCCCGTTCCAAATTTCCTCACTTGAGGTAGCACACGAGGCGACTTTTATTCTGTCATCCAGACCCGCTTCGGCAAGCAGTACACCCATGATGCACTCTGCCATGGGGCTGCGGCAAATATTGCCGTGGCAAACGAACATAATTTTCACGCTAATCTCCCAATAAATGAAGTAATATTTCGGTATTCTCTTCACTGTACTCAATTTCCGAGGAATACAGCCTGCAAAATTCCGCAAGGTCGGCAAAGGTGCACTCCTTTGGGTTGGCGCAAAGTGCTCTGATCACGCGGTAGGCAAGATAGGCAAAACCCACTCTCGCTCTGCGCTGTGCTTCATTTTCAGCCCCCGTCAAATGACGGTAGAGAAAATAGGTAAGCAGATTGCGAAATGCCATGTCAAAGACATCCATGGGCGCATCCCACACCTGCTTTGGGGCAGCGGAAAGCGCCGACAGATACCTGTCCCAAGCGGGGTCAAGCTGTTCAAGCTCTCGCAGTTTTGCGCACCAATCCATTTCGGGAAGGGGCTTTTCCTGCATTTTTTCGGCAAGGAGCGATACGGGAGCATCTTCCCATAAAAGCGAAAAGAGCTCTTCCCGCAGAGTCAATAGGGCTTCTTCAGCATCGCTTGGCATCTGCTTTTCGCCGTCATCCCACAGGGTATCCAATTCCCACTTCCCTTTTTGCGAAAGCACAAGCTCTGCCGCCGCCTCACAGCAAAGTCCAAGACCAAGCTCGGTACAGTTTGAAAAATAATTGCGAAAACGGGGATGATCACTGCAGATTTGGCAAAGCGCCCCCTCGCCAAGCTCGGTATAAATATCACAAAGACCTTTTTCATTTAAAAAAGGGCATCTCTCGTCCTTTCCTAAGCGAAAACAGGCAGTTTCCTCTCCCTGCGCAATATTCTCTGCCAGTCTTTTTCCAAATGCACCTTCGACACTGCGGTAGTATGCCAGCGTTTCGTCGTCAATATCAATCTCCCAGCCCACGCAACAGCTGTGACGGCAGGCGGAGGCAATACAGCGAAATTCCCGCATATAGCGGGGCATGATCTCTTTCATACTCGGATAATATAGTTTTCTTTACGTTCTCTTGCCTCAGGATAAGGACAGTCGCGATAACCCAGCGCCAAATGCCCGATACCCACGTAGTTTTCGGTAATTCCCCATCTTTTCAGCAGTGCTTTTCCCTCTTCGCTTGCAAATTCTTCCTTTGCCCGATGGATCCAGCAGGAATCCACCCCCAGCGCATGGGCAGCATTCATCAAATTGCCCAGTACCAGCGATCCGTCCTCCACATGGGTACGGATATTACTGTCGGCAAGCACCAAGAGAATGGCGGGCGCACCGTAAAAGGGATCGGCGTCGGGCGTACCCATGATCTCGGCGTTCATTTGGCGAACCTGTTCTCTTGTCTCGGGGTCCTGTATCACAACGATCACGGGAGACTGACGGTTCATGCCGGTGGCGGCATAGGTGCCCGCTTTTAAAATCTCTGAAAGCACCGCCTCATCCACCGGGCGGGACTGATATTTACGCACACTGCGGCGCTCGCAAAGCGATTGAATAACCGTGTTTTCCATATTTTTCTCCTTTTTATACCGTAAGCAGTTTTTCCATTTTATTTTCATACGAAAACTGATGTAACATATACAGTGACGTGCGGTCAAAATCCGTATGGTCAATGAGACGAAATGCCGCCGCCACCGCATCGGTCAGATCCGCATCCAAAGCACTGTTTGCCATATATCCGAGAACCAGCAGGCGCAAAGCGGCATATACGAGGGCAAGAGCTGCAAACCGATCGGCTTCTCGGATCCCGCCTTCCGAGAAGGGATAGCGGGTAAAAAACATATGATTGACCAAGAGGTGCTCAAAAAACAGCTCCCAATCGGGAAGATAGGCAGTAAAATGATCCCTTGCCCTGCAGTAATTTTCCATGATATCACCGTTTTCCAGGTACGAAAGGGCTTTTTCACAATAGGGACGGATACTGTCGCTATGCTCCGCCAGCGCGTGCAGGATGGAAATAACAGTCTGCACCGTTTGCGCGTTGGCCTCTTGCGCTTGGATATTGCCAAGCCGTGCCAGCCTTTCGGGAAGAGAATGCGCACGGTTCTGCATAATATCGATACAGGCTTTGCGCGCCTGCCATGTCCCCAGTTCCTCACTCGGCATGGGCGGCAGTTTCATGCGCCACTCCCGTTTGGCAAAGGTGATGGGTTCTTCGCGGCGCAAAAACAGCTCAGGCACCGCTTCACAGCTGTTTGCCAGCGATATTTCAAAGTGATCACCGTGACAGCGCACGCCTCTTGGGTACAGTCGGCAGATATCGGGCAAAATATCCTCGCCCAGCTCCGCCTGCACGCCGCACCGTCCGTCCTCCAAGCGAAGAGGGCACTCACCCAAATAATTGGGGCGGATCACCGCATATTTGCCATCATCGGGATAGTCAACAGGCTTAAGAGCACAGTCCATTTTACGGCGAAGCTCCATAGAGCACTCCGTTCCCAGCAGGGCAAAATAGTTTTCAAGGGAAATACTGACCTGCCAGCCGCTGCAGCAGACCGTACGGCAAGCCCCCATTTTACAAGAAAAGGAGGGAAAATAGTCGGGCATTAAAAACAGTTTTGTTTCGTTCATAAGACACCTTATTGTATTGGAATAACATTATTATACAACACCGCAAGGGTTCTTGTCAATCATGCCATAGAAAAAACACGGCGATAGGCTGGTTCTCATAAGGAAGTTTACTCATAAGACTCAAATTTGATCTGCAGAAAACAAATAGAAGGCCCCAACAGATTTCAAAGATCTGTCAGGGTTATCTTATATATCGAAAACAATAAAATCTTGATCTCGAAGTTTAATAATATTTTGTTTTCCTGCTTCGATTAAAGTCATATAGTCTGTTTCTCGCAAATCCGAATAATGACATATTAAAATACCGTCAAATAAACATAATCCAGAAAAATCCGTTAACCCATATGTGTCAACATCATACTTGGCTACATGTTGAATAGAACGAGAAGCAATATGTGCACCGGCACTACCGCCGATATACATTGCTCCGTGAGACAAGCAATCAAGTATAACCTTTTCTGCTCTTGATTCTTTAATTCTTTTCAAGGTTCCAAAAGTGTTTCCGCCGCTAATGTATATAACATCTATATGAGTATTTGCAGCAAATTCAGCAGGGGAAAAATAATTAAAAACATATATGTTTTCTTTGGAAAACCCAAATTCAGAAAGGCGTTGATAGAATTTTATACTTTTTATTGCTTCCTCTGTGGCTTTTTCATTTGGAAAGTACAGTACCCTGCATTGATCAACCGGACGTGGCAAATTGTCGTATATATATTTAGCGGATTCACTGTTCCTAAAGTCGCATGAAGATAATACAATTTTTGACATTGTTATCACTCCTTTTATCGCCAGTTTCGCATTTATATTACAAATGCATAGGGCAAAGCCCATACCCCTATTCTTATTTCGATTTAATCGTATTCAACGATGCTATCAACATTCTGCGTATCGCACCGCATTCATTTTGAATAAGCTTATAATCTTTTTCTTCAATACAACCCGTTTCAAACAAAAGTTCAAGCCAATATTCGGTTTCATAGCATTCTTTCTGCGCTATTTCAAGTTTAGATATGAAATCTTTTGTTCCTTGCGCATACTGCGCCTCGTGAATATTGGCACCTATAGACGTGCCAGAACGTAATAATTGGTTGATCAGCGTTGCTTCTTTATGTGCTACTTTCATATTACGGCAGAGGAAAACGATGTTTTTAGCAAATTTCTTTGCCTTATCTCTCATAATGCTGTTTGGCATAATATCACCTCTGCGAATATAATACATCAAAATCCACAATAAGTCAAGTTATATTCCGACTGCGTCGGAGTGATATTCTTGTTGCTTCGCAACAGAGTGATATGAAAGCCTGCGGCTTTCGTGATATTTTATTCGCCCCTAAACTTGCGAAGCAAATATCACTCTGCTGCACCGCAGCAAGAATATAACTGCGAAGCAATATAACTCGCCGCAGGCGAATAAAACTGCCCAACTTCCTTATGAGAAGTTGGGCATGACGTGCTTTTTCCTTACATATTTTCTATTTGAATCTGGCACATCTGCATGGCAAGCAGTGCCCGCTTGTGGCTTTCGGGCGTGACCCCCGCACAGCACTCGGCATCCACTGTAATATTCGCCTCGGGAAGTGCCGCTTTGAGCAGCATGGCATTGGAAATAACACAGATATCGGTGCAAAGCCCCACAAGGGTGATATTTTCGGGTGCTTCCTTTCTCAACAAGTCTTGCAGCTCGGTGGAGCCGAAGGTGGGCTTGTCGATGATGCCGTCACAGCGAAGGCCCTGCAGTTTTTCGCTGATCTGCCAGCCCTTGCTTCCTTTGATGCAGTGGGGTACGGGCAAATGTTTCCCTTCTCTGGTTTCCAGATAGCTTTCAGGATGGGTATCTCTTGTATAATACACCGCACCCCCAAATTTTTCGATCTTTTTCTTCACTTTATCCACAATGGCAATCGCTTCGGCAGTGCCCAGCGCGCCGTCGATAAAGTCGTTTTGCATATCGATTACCAACAGTACGTTTTTCATATTTCCCTCTCAGTTATAGGAATCAAAACGAGGCTTTCCTGTTTTATCTCGGATAGCCTCGTTCTATTCTGTCAATTATACTTTCAGTTTGCCTTCGGCAACCATACGGTCCACATAGCTGTGGATCTTCTGTACGGGATCCAGCAGTCCGCTGATGGTATCGTCCTTGTTCATGGAGTCCACCAACAGTGCTACATACTTGCAGATATTAACCTCGCAGTACCAGTCTCTTGCCAGCAGTTCTTCAGGGCGATAGATCAGGTTGGTGGTGAACACCTTGTCCAAAATACCCTTTTCGTATGCCTCGTCAAAGCGTTCCAGACCGTTGCAGAACAGTCCGAAGGTGGTGAAGGCAAATACGCGCTTGGCACCTCTTGCCTTGAGCTTTTCGGCAATATCAATAATGGAGTCACCGGAAGAGATCATGTCGTCCACAATGATCACGTCCTTGCCTTCCACCGATTTGCCCAAATATTCGTGTGCTTCAATGGGGTTTCTGCCGTTGATGATCACGGCATAGTTACGTCTCTTATAGAACATACCCAGATCCAATTTCAGAACCGAGGAGAAATACATACATCTTCCCATACCGCCCTCGTCAGGAGAAACGATGGTGGCGTGATCCGCATTCAGAGTCAGATCCGGCACATTCTGAATCAGCGCCTTGATCATCTGATAGGTGGGCTGTACATTATCAAAGCCGTACAGCGGAATCGCGTTCTGCACTCTGGGGTCGTGTGCGTCAAAGGTGAGAATATTGGAAACACCCATATTGGTCAGTTCCTGCAGCATCATAGCGCAGTCCAGCGATTCTCTGGTGCTTCTCTTGTGCTGTCTGCCTTCGTACAGCATGGGCATAATTACGGTAATACGTCTTGCTTTGCCGCCGATGGCTCCGATTACTCTCTTGAGGTCGGCAAAATGATCGTCCGGGCTCATGGGAACCGTCTGACCGTACATCTTGTAGGTAACGCCGTAGTTGAATACATCGCAGATAATAAACACGTCTCTGCCGCGCATACTGTCATGCAAAAGACCTTTACCTTCGCCGCTGCCGAATCTGGGACACTCTGCTCTTACAGTAAAGCTTTCATCGGTACCGTGCCACTGCTTTAAGAACGCGTCAACCTGGCTGACAAAACCTTCACAGCCTTTCATGGCAATAATACTCAGATCTCCGAATGGTGTATGACTCATAATGAATACCGCCTTTTCAATCTTCATTGTTATTGTGTACGGTCGGCAAAATCCACCGACTTCTGTAGACATTATAGCACAAACAATTCGGAATTGAAAGAGAATTTTAATTTTTTTTAAAATTTATAGATTTGAACAAGTGCCCCTTGTAAAAAGGGAAAATTTGTAGTAAAATGTATGTAATGACCGATTTTTATATAGGAGAAAACCATGCAAAAATTATCGCCCGGCTATATTTTAACCAAACTTATTCTCTTTACCGTCTTTGAACTCATCGGCGCGTGCCTGAGTATCATGTTTCTGTATGTATGCAAGGACAGCGGTACATCCCCTTCGGTAATTCGCATTCTGACAGGTGCCATCGGACTTTTTGTGCAGTGTATCATGATCTACCGCATGATCATGACCGCCAAGCTTTCGGGTATTCGCCGAGGAAACTATCTTTTGGGAGAGTGTCTGAGCGCCCTTGTTTTTCTGATCCTAACCCTTATTGTTTGTTTGATCGCAGGGAATACTGCCATGTACGAGGGCTTTACCACCACAGTATTTCTGCCCGTACTCATCTTTTTCTATCTGACAAAAAACCTGTATCTGGGACTTGCGCTGCATCTTATCTTCCACGGGGCATTTGTGGCAGTATGCTATGAGATCAAGCGCAAAAAAGATCCCTCTCTGCTTGGCAGAAAAAAAGGAACGGAGTAACGATCATGCACATTCTGGAAATCCACCGCAACGATGCGGGACAGCGGCTGGACAAATTTCTGCAAAAAGCCGTTAAGACCCTGCCTGTTCCTTTAATGTACCGTTTGATCCGCCAAAAAAAGATCAAGGTCAACCGCAAGCGCGCCGAGCAGAATTACATTCTGCAAGAGGGAGATACCGTTCAGCTCTTCATTTCCGAAGGCTTTTTCACAAAAGAAGGGGAAAAGAACGATTTTATGCGCTTAAAGCCGCGCTTGCACATTTTGCACGAAGATGAAAACATGATGCTTATTGACAAAAAGCCGGGTATGCCCGTGCACGCCGACGACGGTCAGACCACCGACACCCTTATCGACCACATCAAGGCATATCTGTACGGCAAGGGCGAATATGATCCCATGGCAGAGCAGTCCTTCGCTCCCGCCCTTTGCAATCGCATTGACCGCAACACAGGCGGCATTGTCATTGCCGCCAAAAACGCAACGGCTCTGCGAATACTCAACGAGAAGATCCGCATGGATCTACTGAAAAAACAGTATTACTGCGTCTGCCATGGGCATTTCGACAAAAAACAAGACACCCTCACAGGCTGGCTCATTAAGGACAGCAACAAGAACAAGGTTACAGTCCACGACAAAAAGCCAAATCACCCCGATGCGAAGGAAATTATCACAAAATACCGCGTGATAAGGGAAAAGAACGGTCTGACCCTTTTGGAAGTGCATCTTGTCACCGGCCGCACCCATCAGATCCGCGCCCATCTTTCCCACATCGGGCATCCACTGCTTGGCGACGGCAAATACGGCGTCAACCGAAGCGACCGCGAGCGGGGATATAAATTCCAAGCACTGTATTCCCACAGCCTGACCTTCTTAGAAAGTCCCGAAAATGCCCTATCCTACCTTGACGGAAAGACCTTTACCGTGGATGACCGGGAAATTCCCTTCCTTTCTCTGTTTTGATAAAAACGCCAAAAGCGGGCAGTTTTCTGCCCGCTTTTGTTAGTTTAGTTCATTTTTTATCCGCTCGATCAGCTTTTCAAAACGGGGATTTCCGCTCAGCTTACGATAATAGGGAGCATTCTTGTCCAAAAGTATTTGATCTAAAAGCTCCGGCACCGCCTTTGTGGCGTATATATCGGCAGCAACGTCCTTGAGTGCATCTGTAAAAGCGGATGTATACGCATACTCACCGTCCAAGCGCACTTTGTCAAGATAGGCATCAAAGCCTGTTGCATGGATATACGCATTTTCCAGTGCCGTCAGCGCATCCTCTGTTTTGCCCTGTCTAACCAAATTTTCGGCAAGGTTAAGATACAAATCCTCCATATTCGCATGAAAGAAGCCAAAATTCTCATCACGGAACACAAAGCGGTAAAGATCAATGATCTTGGTAAGTGCCTCTGCATTGATCACAGGATCATGCGTCTGCTTCGGCAGATGTACGCGCAGATAGAACAGTCCGCTCTGCAAAAGGTATTGACTGTGCAAACGCGCCTCCTCGTCATATTTACCGTTAAACGCCGCATACAAATGCTGTGATTTGCAATCGGGACAATACTCGGCAAGCTGATACACCCGTTCCTTTTCTCCGATATCCCCATACAATCGAATCAAAATATCTCTGCACTCGCTGCGAATGGCATTGTCCACCGAGGTTGACAGCAGTTCTTCCATAATTTGGGCAGACTCTTCCCAACCCTTTTGGGCTTTGCACCGAGCAGCATCGTAGGTGTACTTGCCGTCGATGACCACGTAACAGCTTTCCAGTCCGTCAAGCCACTTGTACCAAAGGGCTGTGGCAAGACGCACCAGCAGTTTTTCCTCTCCGGGATATTCGGCAAGTGCCTGACGCATGATCGCAACTCTGTCATCCTCCGACTCCCAATTTCTGTACATTTCATCGTACCGATCGCAGTACTGCTTGATTTTTCGTTCCTTTTCAGCACTGTCGTGCCCAAACAGTTCATCTATGGTTACGTTAAAAAAATTCGCAATGGGTGTGATGTATTCAATGTCGGGATACCCCGTTTCGTTCTCCCACTTGGAGATAGCTTGGCTCGTAACGCCCAGCACCTCCGCCAGCTTATCCTGGGTCACATCGTCACGCTTGCGAAGCGCTTTGATGCGTTTTCCGATTTTTACTGTCATAATCAGATACCTCTCAAAATATTTTAATACTTCACCGGTGTGGTTACATTGTAGCATATGGTTTTACAAAATACAATTACCAATCGGTTGTTGTAAATCCAACGAATCGTTGTATTTTTAAAGTGTAAAAAAGAGGGCTAAATGCTTCCCGTAGCATTTAGCCCATCATTTATGATTTTGCAGTGGGAATTCCATCCACATAGCTCCAATTGTTACTCCAATAAACAGTAGCAGTCAATTTATTGCGCCACTCAGAGTCCCATCCCTTCGGTTTTTGCTTTGCCTCACAGTATACGGCAGCCAGCTCTTCACAACGGGCGAAAAGGTTTGCCCCTATTTCGGTTACACTTTCGGGTATGACGATCTCAGTAATCAGAAGACCGTCAAATGCGTTGTTTTCAATGGCTGTCACCCCGTCGGGAATGACAATACCTGAAAGCGCCGTGCAATTTCTGAACGCAGAGGAACCGATGGTTTTGAGTTCTTTAGAAAGGGTAATTTCGGACAAATTCGTGCAGTCACCAAAGGCATACGAACCGATCGCTGTTACAGTGTCGGGCAGCACAAGCGCACTCAGCGATTCACAACCGGCAAAAGCGCTGTCTGCGATCTCCTCTAGGGTCGTGGGAAGTTCTACATGGGTAAGCGCATGGCACTGTCCAAAGAAGGCAGAGCCAAGCAGGGTAATACCCTCGGGAATGACGACCTTTTCCAGTTTGGCACATTCCTGGAATACGTACTCTCCCATCTGCTGTACGCTGCCGGGAATCTCCGCTTCCGTAAGGGAAGCGCAATTACGAAATGCACCGCTGCCGATCTGCTCTAAGCCTTCGGGCAGAACCACTTCCTTCAGCGATTCGCAATTGTTAAAGGCACTCTGCCCCACAACGGTCACGCCCGCTCCCATTTGCAGTTCTTCAAGCTGCGAGCAGTTTAAAAATGCGCCTTCGCCGATGGAATACACTCCGGAGGCAATGACAGCGCGTTTGAGTCCCTCACAGCGGTAAAACGCCTGCTTGCCGATCTCACGGATCGAATCCGAAAGCTCCACGCTTTGGATATCGGGGTTGTTATAAAATGCGCCTTCGTCGATCATGTACACGGCAGCTCCGTTGTGCCAACCGGGCAGTATTAAATCGGTGTCGGTGCATTTTCCGATACCGTCGATCACATAATAGCCCTCATCCACGATCTCATTCGGATCGGAGGTCTTGCCGGCAAGATAATCGCTTGAGACAAATACAAGTCCCTGGCTTGCCTTGGCACCGCAATTTTCACAGCTGTTTTCCGTATTCATGTGATGTCCCGTGGCAGGCAGGTAACGCGCCTTACTAATCTGCCAATCACAGAGCTTGCAGTACTCGGCGTCGGAAACGCCGGGCTCTATACAAGAGGGTTCCCTGCCCGGCACAGTCACAATGTCATGCGGGCAAGCAGTATTGTTATCTTCGGGCGTAGGCGCAGACGGCGGCAGATTGTCGTGAACAGGCTTGGAAAATCCCGAGGCAAAATATGCCAAAAGCACTGCCATAAGCGCCGCCACAAGCAGCACAAAGGAAATGATAAGGATCTTTTTGGTTTTTTTCATATAAATCTCCATTCTGATTTTTATTGGATGAATATTGAAAAATGAATAATACAACAAAAACCGCTTTCTTACGAAAGCGGTTTTGTTTGGAGCGGATTACGGGGCTCGAACCCGCCACCTCGACCTTGGCAAGGTCGCGCTCTACCAAATGAGCTAAATCCGCAGGTGGTGCCTCCGGTCGGAATTGAACCAACGACACGAGGATTTTCAGTCCTCTGCTCTACCAACTGAGCTACAGAGGCGAACTTGTAAGGCCGGCCGAAACCGGCCTTATATTGGCGACCCGAAGGGGACTCGAACCCCTGACCTCTAGCGTGACAGGCTAGCGTTCTAACCAACTGAACTACCGGGCCAACTGGTGGGAACAATAGGGCTCGAACCTATGACCCTCTGCTTGTAAGGCAGATGCTCTCCCAGCTGAGCTATGCTCCCATTCGCTTTGTCGCTTGGCTTCTTGCCTGCGACGGATGTTATTATAGCACAGGGCAATCTATTTGTCAACACCTTTTTTGAAATTTTTTCAAAAAAATTTTACTTTTTTCAAAACAGTGACTTTATGGCGTTTTTGCCATAAAGTCAGCTGTTTTTGCGGTGATTTTCTATATCTTCCTTTGTGAAGCAATATTTTGCATCGCAGAAGTGGCATTCGGTGTGCATGAAATTTTCTTTTTCAAAAATTTCCGCCAGATCCCCCTCAGGCAGGGTGATCAGTGCATCCAGCGTGCGCTGTCGGGAGCAGGTACACTTATATTCCACCTCATAGTGATCGAACACATCAAATTCAATCCCCGCAAGGGCGATCTTAGCAATTTCCTCCACAGTAGCCCCGCCGTCAATGAGTCGGGAAATATTAGAAAGCCCGGGAGCGTTTTGCTCAAGGATGGTAATCACGTTTTCGTCGGCAAAAGGAAGCAGCTGTACAAGCACGCCTCCTGCTGCCCTGCATGTGCCGTCAGGGGATACCAACACCCCCAAAGAGCAAAGCGAGGGGATCTGCTCGCTTTCGGCATAGTACGCCGTGATATCCTCTGCGATCTCACCGGTTATAATATTGGTTACCCCCACATAAGGCTCTTTGCCGCCCTCGTCACGAATAACATACAGTCCGCCCTTCCCCACAGCCGCGCCCACGTCCAGCTTTCCGTTTGCCTTGCGGGGGATATCGCAGGCAGGATTGACCGCATAGCCGCGCACATTTCCCATATAGTCGGAAACTGCCAGCACGCCGCCCAAGGGTCCATCGCCGCGAAAATTCAGCGTTAGGGAGTTTTCTTTTTCTTTTAAAAGGCTGCCCATCATGGATGCCGCCGACAGCACTCTGCCCAGCGCCGCTGTGGCTGTGGAGGCTGTGTGATGCATCCCGATGGCGGTATTTACAATATCGGTGGAATTGATCACAATGATGCGGGCGGAGCCGTCACTTGTCATTGCACGTAAAATTTCAGATGCCATATTCTATATCCTTTTCTTGTATTGATTTCATTTAATTTAAATGGGGCTCTGCCCCATGCCCCCGGTTTATGATATTGGGGTTTCACCCCAAGCCCCTAGTTAATAATATTGGGGCGCTGCCCCAAACCCTGCTTAACCCCTTTTGGAAAAAAGGGGTTAAGAATCCCAAAAACTTTGGAAAAAATGAGTTGTGCTTTTCTTGGCTTTTCCGTTTTGGGGTGCGAAGCTTTTCTTTGATGAGTGCAAGGAGCAAATGTTTCGGGCATCAACCCTTTCTCGGTACCCCTAAACCAGTCTTTCTGTAAAAAAGTTGGATCAAAACTTTAATGATCTTTTATATTTTTGCAAACGTAATAATGCCTCAGATCCTCTTCGGTGGCACAGGTGCCTGCAAAATCGGAATAAACACCAAGGATCTCAAAGCCTGCCGATGTCAGCATTTTTTTAAGCACAGCACTGCTGTAATACTTTTCTCTCTGGCTTTCCTCATAGCGGCGCCACATACCGTTTTTCTCCTTGCAAAAAAAGGTCAAAAGAAAATCGCAAATGCCGCTTTTGGGATTGAAATCGTTCTGCCACGTGCAGAAAACATCGCCGTCTTCAAAGACATAGCTTTCATTTCCGTACACTTCCTTGAACTTTTTGCCGGTGTTTACATCAAAAATAAAAATACCGTCGGGAATCAAATAGTTGTGCACCAAAGACAAGCATTTTGCCAGATCCTCATTTTTGGTCAGATAATTGAGGCTGTCGGTGGCACACACCACGGTATCCACGCTGCCGTACAGCTCAAATTCCCGCATATCCTGATTGAGAAGCAGTGCGTGCACTCCCGCATTCATCAAGCGCTCTCTCGCCTGTCCAAGCATTTCCACACTGCCGTCCACTGCCACCACCTCTGCGCCCCGCTCGGCAAGGGCAAGGGTGAGCACGCCTGTACCGCAGGCAAGATCCAGCATGATGCCGTCGCAGTATGCGCCCTTTTCTTTTGCCGTTTGCAAAACAAAATCAGCATAGGCATGATAATCGAGGTGTGTACCCAAACGGTCGTAAAACCCGGCTAAAATACTATAGGGTGCGTTCATAATCCTACCTCCCAATCAACACTTCTTTCATTTTACCCTATTTCCCCTCTGTTGTAAAGGGCTTTCATGAAATTTCTCTCCAAAGAAAAAACGGATGCCAGCACCCGTTTATTTCACTGTTACAATATAAGATCCCGTATTATCGGGGGAAATGACAGCCTCTTTAAACTCTGCGGGCAGATACAGTCCTCCCTCTTCGGTAACATTCTGGCGCGAAAAGCAGTAGCCGTTTGCCGTATACCAACTGCCTTCCTGCATACCCAAAATATATTCTTCCAGTGTCAGGCGGTTGTTATAGATAATATCGGCATGGGGATGCCCCACATAGCGCACATGCCAAGGCTCATAGCGAATGCCGGTAACTTTTTCGCCGTAGCGGGGATATCGAATGATAAAACCGTATTTATGTGCATTTCTTGCCACAAAACGCCCCGCATCCGAGCGGATAAAGTGATCCCCCGCATAGTATGCCACGTACACATCCACGCACAGACCGCTTTGATGCTCACTCGCCCCCGGGATGGTGGCGGTGTCGGGCATTTCTTCATATAGGGATGCCTGCTTATCCGCTGTGCGGAAATGGCTGGAAACATACAGTTTCTTTTCGGTTTTGGCAAGCACCGCTGACGATAGCGCGCTGTATGCCGACTGCATACAATCGTTCATATAAACATCGGTGTCTTTATACTCGGAAATAAGCGGCGCAAAGCTTTCGCTTAACATATATTCGATATTGATCAGCATCATGCTTTGATCAAACACCACACGGTCATCCCCCTGCAGCTCTTCCATGCTGTAGTGCACAAGTGCTTCGCCGTCAGCCTTAGCAACGGTCACCTCGTCTAAACCGAAGCCGTACTTTTCTTCGATCAAATACCATTCATAGGCGATGCGCCCCCTGTGCCGATACGCAAACAGCCCGGCAAGCACAGCCAGTGCCAATATGACAATGAGCAACAGCGTTTTTATTTTTACTTTTCTTATCTTTTTTCTGTTGTTGGTATCCATTTTGTTTCACCCTTTCCCGAAGTCCTATTGTACCATAGAACAAAAAAAAATAAAAGAGGAAAAACAGTAAATTTTTTATGAACACCCCTTTTGTCAATAAGCACAAAATCGCATCTTTATCTTTGTGCATTTTTCCCTGTTTTTCTGCTCTTTTTGGGGGTACAGTTTTGGGTTGTATCATGATATAATACAGATACCCCCCAAATTCCCGCGCATTTTTTCAAAAAAAATGTAAAAAACATCGGGCGGCGTGCAGTCGTTATAGAACGCACGTCTTTTCGTGCTGCCATAAAATAAGGTTTCTTCGGAAGAAACCCGGGTTATTTCGGAAGAAACGGGGGTTTTTTCCGAAGAAACTGAAAAAGAAAAAGAAGCAAAAAGAAAAAGCAAAAATAAAATAAATATAAATAAAAATAAAATTGGCACTCTAAATTTTATTAATTTATTTTATTTAACGCGCGCGCACGCGCGAGAGAAGCAAAGTTTTCCACAGGCAATCGGAGCCGATGGGTAAAATTAAAAAATTAAAATGAAAAAAATTTCAAAAAAAACCCTTACAGGGGGTACGATTTTGCAAACGGCGGGTGTATAATAGTGCCATCAAGCGCGGGCAGACATTTGGGCAAAAGGAAAAAGGAATTCTTTGGGGGAAGAATTCCTTTCTAAAAGACAGTATCACCGGA
>SVRY01000026.1 GCA_015064585.1 Oscillospiraceae bacterium | reverse complement strand
CAAAATGTAAAACCGAATTCAAACCCAAATGGTATCAGATATATATTACAATCCATTTCAATGATTCTCGCATCGCAAAATGTCCAAATTGCGGAAGAAAAGGATTTTGTAAGAGAAAAGATTAGTGGCATCTTTTTTGTCAACACGCGCCAAAAACAAAAGCACTGCGAGAGCAGTGCTTTTGTTTTGGAACGATGTGTTCCGCCCCGGCGGAACGTGATGCGCACTTCGTGCGTGATGTTTCCTTCGGAAGTGATGTGCGCTTCGCGCGTGAGGATGCGGAACACATCACATCACTTTGCGCCTCGGCGCAATACATCACTGTGCGTTAGCACTACATCATTGCGACGAAGTCGCAACATCACTCTTTACAAACAGCCCAAAATGTGCTATAATATTATTTGACGCGAGCGTCAAATGACAGAAAGGCGGTGGAGATATGAAAAAGAAAAAAATTATAATTATCTCAATTTTTTTGACGTTGATTATGATTACTTTGTTCATTTTTCTTAAAGGAGCAATAGAGTCCTATAATTACGATATGGATCCCGCCAACGGCGTGGACATAATGGAGGGAATGGGAGCGGCTTTTCTCATAATAATCGGCGGGCTTGTTGTTTTCTACGAATTAGATCTGTTTTATACCGTATATTACTTTTTTGTAAAACCGAAAACGATAGTAAAATCGATACTTAATATCCTATCTAACGTTAGTTTATTGCTTCAATTTGGGGTGGTATATATAGCACGCGCTTTATCTATTAGTGAAGAGACAAATTTAGCGATTGCTTTGTTTTTTATATATGTTGTTTTGAGATTTGTATATTTGATTGTTTCAACACAGGATTTAGCTCAAGAACAATATAATTAAAGCACTGATCAGAAAGGTGGAGAAAGGATGAAAAAACATAAGCGAAAGACGGGAAAGATAGTATTCTTGGTGTTTCTTGCGTTACCGGTGTTGCTGATATTATTTTTTACAGCATCCTGTCGCTATAACCCACCCGAAGGATATACAAAAGAGCACCACACATATGGTGAAATATTGGCATTTGCGAAATCTCTTGACCCTGATGCTGTCGTATCCGAAAACTACACCGACACGCAGATTGATGCGTGGAATCGGCGTTTCAGAGAATGGGATGCGGTTATCAACGGTATTGAGTGCCACGTTTCCAGCGTGGGAGATATGGTATGGGACAGCACAGGTGAATTTGCCAAACAGTATTATGTAATTGACACAGATTACGATTATTTACTTTTGCAGAAAATCGTATCCGAAAAGCAGCCCGATTGGGAAATGAAATATACGGATATTGCCAGTAGGTATAATTGGAACAATTTTGTAATCGTGCAAACTTCTTATACAGAAAAGAGAAAACTGTCATCGGATGAGCTGGAAACTGCTTGGTCACAGGCTTTTGCCGTATACCAAGAATATAACGCATACCCTGTGAGAAAAAAAGCCAAGTTTAGTGTGGCTGCTCCGGCTGAATATGGAATTGAGGAAAATTGTCATATAAAGATCACATCCGATTATATGGAAGACTTTAGTGACCAAGGAAAAGCAAAGTTTTTTGAAAATTATGAAAAAGCTTGGGATTTGATAGATTCCGGTTTGCCAATAAAAGAATAAGGGAAGTGCATCTTTTTTGTCAAGACGAGCCGGAATTATCATGATAACGCTTCTTCCTCACCGAACCTGCCCAATCATATCTGAGAGCTTTTTGTTTGGCAAGGCTGTTGACAAAGCTATTATTGAGTGGTACAATGTCAGTTGCTGTATAGCCATTTGATTTTTTGTTAAATTGAGAGGACTCATTATGAATCAGATCGGTGTTTTGATTACGTTACATCGCGGTACCGATATTATGGCCGAGATGGAAAAGGTAAGGGATATGGGCTGCCATTGCTGCCAGCTTGTTATATGGGACACTTCGCTTTACACAGAGGAGAATGCAAAAACAATTCTGCAGGCATCCGCTGCTACCGATGTTGCGATCTCCACACTTTGGGCAGGTTGGGTTGGTCCCACCATATGGAACTTTACAGACGGCCCTGCCACCCTTGGTATCGTGCCTGAGATGTATCGGGAAAAGCGTACCGAACAGCTTATGCAGGGTGCAGATTTTGCCGCTCGCCTTGGTGTTTCTCGTATGGCAACCCATGCGGGATTCCTTCCGGAGAATTGTAATGATCCCCAGTATCCGGGAGTGCTTTCGACACTGCGCCGGATCGTGGAGCACTGTAAAGAGAAGGGCGTTACCTTTTTGTTTGAAACAGGACAGGAAACTCCCGTGACACTTCTTCGCGTGATTGAGGATCTGGACGGCGAGGGAGTTGGCATCAATATGGATACTGCCAATCTGATTTTATACGGTAAAGCAAATTCTGCCGATGCCATTACTGTTTTTGGTAAATACGTGATGGATACCCATATCAAGGACGGTTTTTACCCCACTTGCGGAAAGGAATTGGGTGAGGAGGTTGCTGTGGGTGAGGGAATGGCGAATATTCCCGAGGTAGTCAAACGCTTGCGCGCAGTTGGCTATACCGGCAACTATATCATCGAGCGAGAAATTTCGGGAGAAGAACAAACGAAAGATATTATCGCAACCATTGCTTACTTAAAAGAAATTCTGGAAAACAGCGAGCGGTAATGCCGACAAAATTTTATGCACTTCACAAACCTTCCCAAGGCTATGTGAAGTGCATTTTTACTTTAGAAAACCCCTTGACAATTTGTCGCGAATGTGATAAAATGCGGATAGAAAACAACGAAAATTAGGAGGATTTTTAATGAAAAAGTTTTTTTGCAGTAAATTCTTTGTGCCGATCTCGACGGCAGTAACCTTTGTGATCAGCCTTGCATCAGGGATCTTGTTGGGCTTTGAGTGCCATGTGAGAGGCACTATGTCTTCGGGATTTGGCGGTGTTTATACCGATTATGTATTTCAATTCCGCGAAGCACTGGGTTATTGGCTGCTTGGATTGGTGTTCACCTATGTTGTGTATCTGCTTTGCATTCTTGTTCGCGCGCAGTTTTTAAAGGATGCAAAAAAGAATGATGATAGCTCCGATACATAACCGTTTGGAAAGAAGCCGAGGTATTTTCCGCTTCTTAAAAAAGCATGCGGTATTGCCTTAAATTTTAATGACCTAATGTAAATTTATGTCTTGACAAAGTGTCAATGCTGTGGTATGATGAAGATAAGTTAAGAAAAGGAGTTTTAATTATGTCACTGGAACAATACTGCAAGGATAACAATTTGGATAAAAACAAGGTGTTTAATATGGTGATGGGAGAGGGAGGCGGTATTTTGCCCTGTCCCGCGGCCTTTACAGGCTATATGGCTGAGATCACCGATAATTCGGTGATCTGCCGCAACAACAAATTGAATGTGTACAGAGAAATTCCCTTTGCATCTTTTGAGAGTGCCGAATTCGGCATTGGCAGCGGCAATCTTTGGCTGCAGTGCGTGGTGGAGGGCAGTCCCTTTGTATTCTGCTCGCCCCGCAAGAGTTGGAAGTCGCCTGCGGCAAAGCTGCTTATTCAAAAAATCGAAGAGCAGACCGGCATCATTGATAAAAAGGAATACGAGCATTTTACAGGGAAACTGTTTTTGCTGTATATGCTGATTCGATAATTTTTTTAGGAAATCCCCTTGCCAAAAGCGCTTTGCTGTGCTATAATGCCTTTAACAAAAGAATAAACACAGATCATCTCGTTCCCTTTTGGGAACGGTTGTTGGGCATACGTGTTCGTGTGTTCGGGGATAAGGGAATCGCGGTGTGAATCCGCAGCAACAGCCATTGCCGTATCTTTTGCCGCAAAAGGCAGATCAAGTCGGAATGCTTATCGGTTTGTGACATGTAAAAGTCTCTTGGGCAAGTGGGGAGATGGCGACAACTGTATAAGAGGAATATATCCCCTCTTGATCGGTATGGCAGGATATCGAAATGTCAAAGTACCCCCCAATGGAGGGTACTTTTATTTTATCCTTTTGAATTTTTAAAAAGAGAAAGGATCTGTTTATTTATGCGAACGATCAAACAAGCTTTCGCCGTTTTACTGGTATGCGGCATTTTTCTATGTTTTATTTCCTGCGGCGGCGGGGAAAAGGATGTTTGGGCAAATGCAACCTACAAGGAGGACACCACCCTTGGAGAGGGTGCCAAGACCATTACCGTACAGGTAAGTGCCGATAACAAAACGGTGACCTTTACCGTTAAGACCGACAAGGAAACAGTGGGGGATGCTCTTATGGAGCATGGACTGATCACCGGAGAAGAAGGGCAGTACGGCTTGTACATCAAAAAAGTCAATGGGATCACCGCAGACTATGACAAGGACGGCTACTACTGGGCATTTTATATCGACGGCGAATATGCCATGACGGGTGTGGACGGTACGGAAATTTCACAAGACGCGATCTATAAGCTGGAATATGCTAAGTAACAGACGCAGAAGACGGGCAAGGACACTGCAAAGTGTTGTGTTTGCCATGCTGGGAACGCTGATGTTTTGCTCCAAGCTGGTCATGCAGGTGCTTCCCAATATTCATTTGGTGGGAATGCTTGTGATGGTATATACCGTCGTTTTTCGCGCCAAAGCACTGATCCCCATCTATCTCTATATCCTTTTGGAGGGAATATTCGGGGGATTTTCCCCTTGGTGGGTGCCTTATTTGTATGTTTGGACAGTTCTTTGGGGAATTACCATGCTGTTGCCGCGGCATATGCCAAAACCCGTTGCAGCCATTGTTTATCCTGCCGTTTGCTGCTTGCACGGGCTTTCCTTCGGTATTCTGTATGCTCCTGCGCAAGCACTGATGTATGGGCTGGATCTTCGGGGAATGCTTACTTGGATCGCCATGGGTTTTTCCTTTGATGTGACCCACGCCATATCCAATTTATGTATGGGAGTTCTCATCCTGCCTTTATCGCAGCTTCTTAAAAAGCTGTGCCGTCAAACGAATATTTAGCTGCAAAAGCATCCTTGCAAAAGGGTGCTTTTTTGTAAATATACTTGCTAAAATGTAAATATTCTGCTATAGTATAAACAGCATGGATGATCCGGAGGTATATATGAATTTTCCGAAAATAAAAAATGCACTGCTGTGCCGTATTCTTATATATGTCATTGTTTTGGGCGTGTTTGCCGCTTCGGTGACGGCGGTGGTACTGATGCCGTTTTTGTCCGTCGGGATCAAGGTGGCAGGTGTTTTGGCACTTACCGGGTTATTGCTTTTTTACATCGTACGCAATTTTGCACTGCTGATGACCATGGATCTGACCTTTGCAGCACTGCACTGTCATATGATGGCAAGACGGCGGTATTATATGCGCCATGCCGATCAAAAAAGGATAGAAAGACGCATCAAACATTTCGGAAAGGCGGGAAAGGTGCATTCCATCCAGCCAAAGCCGGAGCTGTTTCGCTATCGGATGCAAATGTCTATGACTGTATTTCACCGTGGGATCGAAAAAATGATACTGACCTATGGGGCAGGGGTGTTGGATGAGGCGGGCTACCGCGCAATTCTAGCTTCCGCCAAAGCTAACGTACAGTCGGCAAGAGGCAGCGGAAAACCGCTTTTTACCGATAAACAACAGAAAAAAGCGCCCTTCGCCACCGTCGCCCTGGCGGTGATCTTTGCAGATGGAGTGGACGCGCACCTGGCTGAAAGACTGCCGAAGCTGGTGACCGAGCAAACAGGGGACGGCTTTGATTACAGCTTTTTGCCGCTGGTTCTTGATTTTTCCTCGGGTATTTGCTATTTTAACGGAATGCGTTCGCCAAATATCGGATTTGGATATGCAAGTGACAACAGAGCGCATGATCTGATCAAAAAATATGTGTTTGGCGGCAGGATCCCCCTGCGGGGCAATGACGAATTCCTGACTCCCATCAAAGATATTGATCCCGAAATGACGCTTTGGGAATTTTGGAGTAAAGGCAAAAGGGAGATTGTCGACACCGAAAGGGAAGAGAAGCGCATTTTTGAGTCGCTTTCGGACGGCAAATGCCTATATAAGGAGGAGTGTTTGTATATTAAGATCGGCAATCGCGGCGCTTTGCTCGCGGTGGAGCAAAGCGAGGAGGACGGGAGCATGATCGTGGATGCACCTGTGTCATGGAGCTATCCCAAGGCAAACAGTATATCCAAAAAGGACATCGAGCGCATACGGCGCATTGCAGAAGAGTATTTGACAGCGCAGGGATATACGGTTCGGTTTGCGGAAATGGATTGAAATTTGGAATTTTTTGATGAAATGCTTGACAAATACACACTTTTGTGTCATACTGTCTACGTATTCAAGCGATTGAATATAAATCTATTTTTACATTCGGAGGATTGGCAACATGCAGTCTAAATTCACAGGCGGTCTTTTGGGACTGATCGGCATCAGCATTGCACAGGCACTTTTGACCCTTATCACACTGGGTATCGGTACCCCTTGGGCTATTTGCATGAAGGAAAGATGGCTAGCAAAGCACACCATCATTGACGGACGTCAGCTCGTTTTTGACGGCACCGGCGGACAGCTCTTCGGCAACTTTATCAAGTGGTTCCTTCTCTCCATCATTACCCTCGGTATCTACTCCTTCTGGCTCACCATCAAAATGAAGAAGTGGGTCGTTAAGCACACACACATGGTATAATTCCTAAAATAAAAAAGAAACCGTTTTGCCGTGCGGCAGGCGGTTTCTTTTTTGAAAAATATATTGACAAAATGTGAATTATATGATACCATATGCGTGAAAGGCGGTGGTTTTATGTTAGAACCCAAGATTAACATATTTGATACGATCGAAGAAATGCCAAGGGAGCATTACCGTTTTGTATTTGACGGTGCGCGCTTAAAAAAAGTGAAGAGAAAGCAGGCGCTTCGTTTCTATATTTTTATTTTGCTCGGGATCATGTATTTCATGTGGGGCATGGCGCATACGTTCAGAGATCAGCCTTTTACTGCCGGCGTTATGATCGGCGTCTCGGTATTTATTGTGATAATGTTTTCTTTTGCGTTGCGCCGTTATTGTAAGAGTTGGGCGGAATATGTTCGCAAGCTTCCCGCTACGGTGTACGATTATACGGTTTTCGGTACGTTTTTTGTGGTATGGATCAGCTCCGAAGACGGTATTCGTCAGAAAAAATTTCAATTTACCGATATACAAAAGGCGCAGGTCGTGGGAGAATTTGTACAGCTGCAGTTGGAAGGAAATTTATATTTGCTGGAAAAGGATGCCCTTGCCGAAAATTCTGTTTTCCGTTCCATTGCACGAATCAAATAAAAGTTGAGGGATTCGGATGAAGTGAGTGTTTGTTCTTTTTCTGTGCTTGATCTATGATACAATAACAATTGATAATTTTGTAAACAAAATGCAAAAAATATTCTATCATGCGTTGTAAATATTGACAATGTTTGATTTGAATGCTATAATTATATTGTGAATAAACTGGAAAAGGGGAGATCAATATGAAAAAGCGTTTGATTGGATTAACGGTATGGATGCTTCTTTGGCTTTTCTTGGTCTCCTGCGGCGGCGAGATCGTGCAATCGGGCGGGGGAACCGGCTCGGGTATGCAGCAAGACGCCTGCCGCCATGAACAGCTCAAGATAGGGCAGACGCTGGAAGCCACCTGTACGCGCGAGGGAACGGTGGGAGGACTTTACTGTGCCGATTGCGGTGCAGAGCTTGTTAAACCCCTGATCAGCCCCATGACGGAACACACGATCGTGGACGGCGACTGCACGGTTTGCCATTTTCGATCAAACGAAGCAGAGCTGGAATATATGCAAAGTCCGCGCGGATATATTGTGGTGGGAATCGGCAGTTTTACAGGCAGTCATTTGACTATTCCCGCAACTTACAAAGATATGCCTGTTTATAAGATCGCAGACTATGCCTTTGAGGATCAAACAGGACTGCAAACGGTGAATATCGGCAGTGAAGTGACCGAGATCGGCTGTTTTGCTTTTACCGGATGCACTTCCTTGACAAAGGTCACCATTCCCGCCGGGGTATCGAAGATCGGCGAAAAAGCCTTTGACGGTTGTACTGCGCCCAAGATATGTTGTGATCGAACCGGTCCCACGGAGTTTTGGCATGAAAACTGGCTGGGGGACAGCGGGGCGGTTGTGAAATTTACCATGTATACACCAATACCAAATCATGAATTGCCAACGCTGGCTTTGTTTGAAAACGATGTGACACTTATTGTAGGAATGAAAGATTGGTGTTTTTATGAACGGGCTTTTTGTGCCAATTATGACACCATTTCGATCACCTCTGCCGACGAAAGCATTGCTGTAGTGGATGAAAACGGAGTGGTTACCGGTGTTTCCGAAGGAAGCACGACCGTTGATATTGTATTGAAAAGAGACAGATATCAAACTGTGGGCACTGTGAATGTTCGGGTGCTGGATCCCTCTGCCATCAATGATCCCATTGATATTGAGCTTATTACCATCATGAAAAACGAACAGCAGTTTACCGGTTATAACCCGTTTCTTGTGAATGTGGGGGCGCTTGACGGTAAATATAATTACGATGAAATTTCCGATGCAACACCCGGACCGGTGGAGATCTGGGCTGATACCTTGCAGTTTATATTCATACTGAATCAGAACGAGGTGGATGCTTCAGAGGGTATCGATGTACCTGAGACATACGATTGGTATTTTGATCTGTATTATAAACCTTATGATGCCATGGATGAAGAATTGGGCGGCTATAAGAAGGTTCCCCTGCAGGCTTGGTCGTGCTATCGGTTTGGAGATTATGACGGCGGCATTCTCTATCGCTGTAAATTCTACGATACCGGTCTTGGCAGTTTGGAAGAAGGCGAGTATGAGGCAAAGCTTGTGGTGCGGCAAGGCGATGAAATTAAGGGTTGGTATGATATGGGAGCTCTTTCTTGGACCGACTCCTGCCTGTCCTTTATCCACTACGCGGAAAATAATTCTGATATTTTTAAATAATTCCCCGAATGGGCAAAAGAAAGACTATGCGGCGCTCACATAGTCTTTCTATTACACCGGATATCGCGCTATCGCTAAAATTTTGTAATTTAGGGTATGTATATGAAAAGATTGATCGTTTGTTTTTTGTTTTTGTTATTGATATGCGGTTTGGTTTCCTGCGGCAGTGAAGCAGTGAAAGAGCCGGATGATTATCTAAATCAGGGAAACAATGAAAAGCCGAATACAAATAACAGTCCGACTGCCAATGATCCGACAGCCAATGATCCGACGGTAGATGAGCCCACTGCGGACGATAAATGCGAGCATGAGATCGTAGTGGATCCTGCTGTGGAAGCTACCTGTACAGAGGACGGCAGAACAGAAGGAAAGCACTGCAGTAAATGTGACAGGGTGATGGAAGAAGCCCGGGTTATCAAGGCAAAGGGTCACGATTTGTTGCCTGCTACCTGTCAAAAGCTTGCCACCTGTGCAGATTGCGGTCATACTGAGGGAGATTTTGGCGCACATAATTTGCAGTCTGCCACCTGCCAAAAGCCGGCAACCTGTGCAGATTGCGATTATACCGAAGGAGGCACACTGCCGCATAATTTGCAGTCTGCCACCTGTCAAAAGCCGGCAACCTGTGCAGATTGCGATTATACCGAAGGAGGCACACTGCCGCATAATTTGCAACCCGCCACTTGTCAAAAGCCCGCCACTTGCACAGAATGCGGACATAGCGAGGGGCCGCTTCGCGCTCATGATCTGATTCCGGCTACCTGTACCGAATCTGCCGTATGTACTGCCTGCGGCGAAAGCGTTGGCGATCCGAGGGGACATATGATGCTGAATGCAACCTGTACAAAGCCCGGCGAATGCGCTTTGTGCGGTCATACCGAAGGAGTACCCGCAGGGCACTTTTATATAAACGGCATTTGTGAGGATTGCGGGAAGTATGCTGACAGTGTGGGCCTTAGCTACGTCCTGCGCGGTTCCGGCAGGGAAGCCTTCTATGCGGTGACCGGTATTGGAAGCTGTAAAGACAAGAATCTTGTGATTCCCGCGACCTATAACGGAAAACCCGTATCTGAGATCGCGGAAAATGCATTTAAGGGGCTTGACGATCTTGAGAGCGTGTATATTTCCGAAAACATTGCCTATATCGGCAAGTCTGCTTTTGAAGGATGCAGCGGTATTAAGACGGTCTATATGAATGACAGTGTGAATGCAATTGGCAATTCCGCATTTTCGCAGTGCGTAAGCTTGGAAGAGATTCAGCTCAGCGCCGAGCTTTGGAGTATTGATGCCAATGCATTTTACAACTGTGTAAGCTTACAATATATCCAATTGCCCGAAAGCATCATCAGTATCGGTCAATACGCTTTTTACGGATGCCGCAGTATTGAAAGCCTTGTGCTGACCGAAAAGATCGCAGTTCTTGAGTATGGTGCATTTTATGAATGTACTTCACTTAACTATTTGGTGATCGGCAAGAATATTATACAGGATTGTGATTCCGCGCTTTCCTTCTTTTTACCTGTGGATTCGATTCATGCCATTACGGTTATGGAAGGTGTTTCGGCTTTGCCAAATGGATATTTCCAGGGGCTGTATCATTTGAAAAGTATCGGTTTGCCGAACACGCTGACCAAAATCGGCACAAACGCATTTAACGAATGCTCTTCGCTGAATCTGATCAAGATTCCCAAGGCAGTTACTTCCATCGGCTCATATGCATTTAGGTGCTGTTATGCGCTTGTCAGTATTGAAATTCCCTGTGGAGTGAGTACAATTCCGTATGGTGCTTTTTACGGATGCACTTCGCTTAAAAACCTGGTGTTGGCAGAAGGTATTGCCGCCATTGAGGATACTGCTTTTGAATCCTGCACTTCGTTGCAGTCGGTCGTGATACCCAAAAGCGTGGTTTCCATGGGAAAGAGAGTGTTTGCTATGTGCACTGCTCTGAATAACGTGCAGTTTTTAAATGACGGTGCCACGCTGAATGTGGGCAAAAATCTCTTTACAGGATGCAAAGCTCTTGAAAAAATCGTACTGCCTAAGGGATTACATACAGTTAGAGAGTATATGTTCGGCGGTTGTACTTCGTTAAAGGAAGTTGTGATGCATGAAGGGATCACAGCCATTGAATCCGGTGCATTTGGCTCGTGTACTTCCTTTACCGAGCTTGTAATTCCCGACAGTATCACTTCCATTGGCGAATATGCATTCAATTCTTGCTCTTCTCTTCGCAGCGTTACCCTACACGGGAACATCGTTTCCATGGGAGAAGGCGTGTTCAACGGCTGCGGTACGGCTGAGCCGCTGTACATTATTTGCCAATCGGAAAGCCTGCCCGATACTTGGAACGAAGACTGGCTTGGCTCCCATATATACAGTGAAATCATTGTACAGTGGGGGCAGTAAATAGCATTTTAGTCAAAAAGACTGCGTTATTATGCGCAGTTTTTTTGTTTTACAAAATGTAAATAAATTTTTGAAAAAGGGTTGACAAATCGTAAATGAAGTGTTATACTGGTATCACAAGGAAGAAAGCCTATGGCAAGCGCGCGCCAAGGGGCTTTTGCAAGTTTCACTAATAATAGTAAGAATTGGAGTTAAATATGAAAAAGATCATTACATGGATACTGGTGTGCTTTATGCTGCTGTCGCTGGTTCCCGCCATGGCTTTTGGCGCGGCGGCGGAGAAAAGCTTTGAAATCACTCCCTATGAGCCTTACACGCTGCACGGTTTTGAAAATTGGGCGGGCAAAAACGGCTTGCAGACCCAGCTTCTCATTTGCACCGAATCTTTTCCCGCGGGAATTGATGAAAGCGTTGTTTGGGAATTAACCTTTGATGACGGCGTTACCCGGACCACCATCCGCCGTGCGCCCACTTCCACCTATCAGCACTGGCTGTACCGCTTTGAGATCTGTACGGGAAATGATCCTTCCTCGGTGTTTGTACCCAAGAAGGGAGTCAATTACAGCGTGAGCGCCCGTATCAAGCTGGGGGACACAGAGTATGCTTCGGGAAAGACAAGCGGTTTTATTTGCGATCCTTCTCCCATTGTCCCTTCGCACAATGTAAAACCCGGTAATATTGTACTGACCCCTCTCTTTACCGCATGGGAAAACTGGGAAAACAGCCCCAACAAAGGGGAGGAAAATGCTGTTACACAGCTGCTTGTGGGCATTAAGGACGAAAACGGTAATATTCTTGACATTCCTGATACCTATGATTGGCGCTTGACCATTACAAAGGACGGCGTTTCCAAAACCATTCATTTGCCCCCTGCCACCAAGTCTTTGGGCTATGACGGCCTGTACCGCTTTGAGACCTGTCTTGGCAAGGGAGAAAATCAGTTCATCCCTCAGCAGGGTGCCGATTATAAGATCAAGATCATGATCTATGACGGCGACGCACTGATGTTTGCGGGAAGCTCTGACCGTCTGTTTAACTGTCCCATTATTCCCATTGTTCCCGAGGATACAAACGGCGCCAAGAGCATTCTTCTGACCTCTTTGTTCGAGGGCTTTGAAAACTGGGAGAACAGTCCCAACAAAGGCGACAATGACGCTGTGACACAATTGCTGATCGGCATCAAGGACCGCAAGGGAGCGGCGGCAGACATCGACATGGAGCTGGATTGGCGGCTGCATATCACCCATTTGACCACCGGCGAAAAGGGCGTTTACCATATCAAGCCTGCCACCAAGGCACTGGTTTATGACGGTCTGTACCGCTTTGAGGTCTGTTTGGCGAAGGGAAAAGACCGCTTTGTTCCCAAGAACGGACAGAGTTACAAGGTGCACATTGAGGTATATGACGGCGAAGAGCTTTTATATACCAGTACCGCATCCGATGCCTATGCCTGCACCGCATACTGCGCCATTGAGCCCATTGTGGTCGAAAGCGAAGAAGAAAAGAGTGATTCCCACATCACAATCATTCCCGGCACACCCGCTTGGATCAATGACAGCAGCAGCCCCAACAAGGGAGAAGATGCGGCAGTGACCCAGCTTGTGATGCAAATTCTCGGCGCATCCGGTATTTACAAGGAACTGTCCTTTGATCTGATTTGGGAACTTACCATTGACGACGGCGAATTTGAGGATACCATTACGCTTTCTCCTGTGAGATCGGAAAAGGGAACCTACTATTTTGAAACGGTACTGGGCGAGGATATCAACTGGTTTATTCCCGAAAAAGGGGTCTCGTATACCGTAACTTTGAAAATATACGATGCTGAACACGCGCTTTTATTTGAAAGCGAAGCAACCGAAGGATTTGACTGCGATATTGAACCTGTGGTCCCCGAGGGATTTTTGGATGACGGCGGACTGGGAGATGTTTTCGATGATCTCTTCGGAGATCTGCTTGGCGGCGAAGAGGAGGGTGAAACCGACGACAAGAAGGAAGAACCCAAAGAACAGGAAGAAAAGGACGAAGGACCGTCTATCCTTGTGATCATCCTCTTGGCGGCAGGCGCTGCCCTTGTGCTGGCGGGGGGTGCTGTTACGGTGACTGTTCTTGTGATGAAAAAGAAAAACACCCCGAAGGGTGAATAATTAACATCAAAAGGAGGCAATATGGTATACAGAAGCGGATTTTCGCGATATGCATTGATGGGTGTCGTTAGCGGCATGGTCTACGGCATTTTAATGGGGCTGTTCAATCAAAGCCTGATCGAAGGCATTTTGATGGGTATACTCTTTGCGATCCTGTTTCCCCTTTGTATGTTTGCGGTTTCTTTGTTTACGGGCAGAAAGTATGCCAAAAAGCGCGCCGCGATCCAAGCGGAAAGAGCGGTCTTTTGCGACGGCGAGGCGACCCACAACGGGAACGGCGGTTGGCTGTTTTTGACGGCAGCGGGGCTGGAATTTTACCCCCATTCCTTTAATTTGAACCGCAGCGAGTACACCTTGGCGCTTACCGATATCCGCGGTGCCATTGTAAAAAGCAATCATATGGTGGTTTTTATTTGCTACGGTGCCAATGTGGAATTTACGGTGGCAAAGCCAAAGGCATGGGCAGGGCAGGTCAATGATGCCATTGCCCGTTTACAATCCGATATTTCCAAAGACAGATAGAAAAACCCGCAAAGAGATTCCTTCCTCCAAATCTCTTTGCGGGTATATTTTTACATGAGATCAATTCCTTTTTGGATGCATTAGCGCTTCCTGATTACGCATTGCTTTGCGGCATCTGAACGGTTTCAAAAAGCACTTCGGTTTTCAGATCGATTCCATAACCGTCGGTCATGGATGCTTGATCCATGGCGATAATGATCAGAGTACCCCCGGCATTTTCGGTGGGAGAAAGCTCGTAGTCATGCAGTCCCGCTATGATGTGCAGTACGTCAGTTGGCGTTTTGTTATCGTCGATCAGCGTATCTACAGCCGCGATATTTTCTATATCTATTCCGGTAAGGTCGATCAAAACCAGTGCATTTTCATCAAAGAAGCCCTCTTGCTGTGCCAAATCGAAGAGCTCCCCGGCATCGGCAATATTCTGCGGCGAAACGGTGGAGTTTTGCAGGGCATTTTCGTATTTGGTACGGTAGGTGTTCAAGGTTTGCAGGTCTTCCACCACCACATGCCCTTCGTCTTTTTCGGTCACCGCGGGGCGGATAAAGACGTATTCAAAGTATGTTGGTTCATAGTTTGTGAACAGAGGAATACGCTCTGCGATCAGCGAAGCCACATCCTTCTCGCGGGCAATTTCCATGAGATCCTCGATTTTAAAGGAAGTGTTTTCCTCTTTGATGTCTAGGTGCAGGGTTTCGTATGGCTCGGTTTCACCTTCCTTGTACTTATGCAAAAGGATCTCCCGGGTATTGTCTGTTAAAGCAGTGAAGGCTGACGCAAAATCTTCCCCGTTATTTGGGCGGCGAACATCCAGTTCTTTTATTTGAAAGACCACTTTGGAATAATCAAAGGGTTCCTCTTCGTTGACGGTGGGAGAAGGCTGTTTTTCGGGGGAAGCGGGATCTTCGACTGTCGGCGTTTGCGCATTGTTTTCGGGGGCAATTTCGCCGCCGCAGGCGCAAAGCAAGAGCATAATAAATGCCATTCCCATAGCGAATATCTTCTTTTTCATGTTTGTTCCTCCTTTATCCGTATTCATTGAAATGATTTCTTATCTTTACATCTAAATTATATCATAGATTGATATATTTGTAAATACAAAAAACAAATTAACAAATTGTTTACATTAATTCTTTTTTAGAGAGGGGGTGTTCATTTTTATCTTAAAACCGGATTTGATCAACCTTTATAATTTTTAACATTTTTAATTTTTGCATCCAAAGTATTTACAAATTCAACGATCTTTGGTATAATATAAATGAAAGATATGGAAAGAGGTGATAGAAATGTACTTATTAACTCAATTGAAAAATAAAAACACAATAGGTACAAAGTAAATAGAAAGGGATAATGTTTTATGAAAAAAAGAACAATATCAGTATTATTAATGATTTGTATGATCATACTTTCAGCTAATGGTCTGTCTGCTTTGGCATTCAACGAAATAGATTCAGAGGAAGTGATATTGGAGCCTATTCAGACAGAAGCGAATGATAATATTTATAATAAAATACACTTCTATTTTGGTGAAGATGCCTACCAAACAATTGATACCTTTGATGAATTAACAAAAGCAGTTAACAACACTGCCAAAAAAGTAAATGAAACTGCCGCTGCTATGAGCAGATCAGGCAATGTTTCAGAAGAATCTTTCACAAATGAAATTTGTGTTACGGTAGAATTTGCCAGTGATTATATGCAAACAAAAGAGTTTCTTGCATTTTCTGAGGAACGTAACCATCTTGACAGTATAGATGAGGTGCATGAGTTCAGAAGCCGTTTGAATGCATTTTCCAAAAGCTATCATGAAAAAATGGCAAAAGAAAATATCAAGGATCTCTCGGCATTTTCATATACTAAAGTAAGCCCAATTGCGTATTCCCCCTTTGTAACGATGACAATGCCGGTGGACAATGTAAATGTATCATCTTTGAAAAGCGTTGCGGAAAATACAAATGTTTTAGAGATTTCTCTTTCATATCAATCTGCTTCATACGAACCTGAATTTGAATCGCAAGATGCTGTTGAATCCAGATCGCAAAGTTCTGTTGGACCCGGAGATCATCTGCGTGCAGTAAATGCCTATGACAGAATCAATGCCGACGGTTTAACCGGAGAAGGTATTCGTATTGGAGTTTACGAAGCAGACGGTGTATGTGATGTAAATCGATCCAATCTTGCGGATATTGATATAACAGTAGGCACACACATAAATGGTACTACATTCCCTGTAGATTTACATGCAACAAAAGTAACTTCAATACTCGTAGAAATTGCAAAAGATGCTAGTTATTATGTATACAGTGGATATGATCTATTGGGGGTTGAATGGTTTATTGATCAAGGATGTGATATTGTAAATATGAGTGTAGGAGACTATAACTGTGCATCGAATGGTGACGGAACTTATACAAATGGTAATCCTGGTTATTGTGTTTACGATGCAATAATCGACTATCAAATTAAAACTAGTTACATCACAGTAGTGGTAGCTTCTGGTAATCAAAGCTCAACTAATGTAACTACTGCATATAATCCCGATAATCAGATAGGTTGTCCGGGATATGCATATAATGCAATTACCGTAGGAGGCGTAAAGTATGATGAGGGAACTGGATGGATTCATGATCCGAGAGCCTCGTATGTTTCTCCAACAAATATCATGAAACCCAATATAGCCGTGCCATACACAGTGTATATTGATGCATTCAATGACTGGAGTAGTGGAGCCAGCTATTCAGCACCGGTTGTAACTGGATGTCTTGCACTATTTATGGAAAGCCATCCGTATTCTATGATTTTCCCGGAAGATATGCTTTCCATGGTCACATCAACAGCACAGAAAACGGCTGATTATTCTATATCTGTTGGTGCCAACAGATACAATGATTTGAAAGTCGGTGCAGGTATTTTAAATTTTGAAGGAATGTACAATATTGCGGGATATGAGCGAAAAACCATTACAAATTCTCCTCGCTATACAACTCACATAGATGAAAATATATATTTGGAGGCGGGGCAGGAAATACAGATCGGTGTTGCATGGCTTGTAACGGCATACAGTACTACCGGCGGTTCTGTCCAAAACGCTGTTTATGTCACCGATTATAATCTGTATTTGTATGATCCTTCGTATACGCCGGGTGGAATGAACATGGCAGTGGCTACCTCTCAATTGTCGGCAAGCAATGTAGAAATGCTTCGCTATACAGCCACAACAACCGGTTGGTATAAGCTTACTGTTAGTCAATGGTCGGACATGGCAGCGGGAAATACAGGAGATCGCATGATGATGACTTATACGATCAAATCACCCACATCATAAATGAATTACAATCGAAACAAAGGAGGAACAAACATGAAAAAGAAGATATTCGCTATGGGAATGGCATTTATTATGCTCTTGCTTTGTGCCTGCGGCGGCGAAATTGCCCCCGAAAACGATACACAAACGCCGACAGTCGAAGATCCCGCTTCCCCCGAAAAACAGCCTTCTCCCACCGTCAACGATGAAGAACCCTTTGATTATTCCAAAATTACTTTTTTGATTTCCGGAAGTGATATAAGATCTGCGAAAGATGATGAAGAACTGTCCGCCCTTTGGAATGAGATCGCTGCCCAAGCCAGCGAAGAACTTCTCTTGAAAAAATGCGGTGAAGGGGGGCTTTTAGATACATTTGAGAATGTGTGTGTACCGCTTGATGAGTCGTTTTCCATAGAGCAGCTCAAAAAGGCAGCCTTAGAGGAGGGTGTCTTTGAACTTGTGGTAATGCGTGACAACTATTTTTCCATTCCCATTACCTATATAAATATCGATTACGGTTTTGTCCGTCCAGCACTGACCGCCAAAGAGGATGGCATTGTCATGCTGCGCAGCAAAGATGCCTTTGATGCCTACCGCGCAAAATATGAAACGGCAATCCAAGATCCGAATTCGGAAGTTTCAAATGAGGATATCAAAAATGCCCAAAGTGCCTTTGCCATGGCAGACGAAGAAGGTTTCTTTGAGCGTAAATTACTGATGCTGATCGATCTTAGCGGTATAGATATTGAGAATATTGCCAATGTCGAAGCTATTTTCGACGAAAACATGAATCCAACAGCGAAACTGTATATCAATGCTTTACTGTATGATAAAGAGCAGCCTGCTACCGAAAATGCCGGCGGCACGCTGGTTATCTCGCTTGCCAAGTATTCGGAAATTGATTTTGAAACCGAAGTGAATTTTGAAATCGTTCAGCTCCCGCAAAATAATTCATAATCAGCTTACCCACTCCGCATCGAATCGCGGCAAAAAGGAATTGGATTAAAATACAATTGATAAAAAGCCCAAAGACACAAGGGACTGTTATTTCAGCCCCTTGTTTTTTTTGGTGCGAAAGAAAATATGTAAATAAATTGTTAATTTGTTTTTTTGTGTTTACAAATATATCAATCTATGATATAATTTAGTTGTAAAGATAAAAAATCTATTTCAATGATTACGGAAAAGGAGGAACAAACATGAAAAAGAAGATATTCGCTATGGGAATGGCATTTATTATGCTCTTGCTTTGCGCCTGCGGCGGCGAAATTGCCCCCGAAAACGATACACAAACGCCGACAGTCGAAGATCCCGCTTCTCCCGAAAAACAGCCTTCTCCCACCGTCAACGAAGAGGAACCCTTTGATTATTCCAAAATTACTTTTTTGATTTCCGGAAGTGATATAAGATCTGCGAAAGATGATGAAGAACTGTCCGCCCTTTGGAATGAGATCGCTGCCCAAGCCAGCGAAGAACTTCTCTTGAAAAAATGCGGTGAAGGGGGACTTTTAGATACATTTGAGAATGTGCGTGTATCGCTTGATGAGCCGTTTTCCATAGAGCAGCTCAAAAAGGCAGCCTTAGAGGAGGGTGTTTTTGAATTGTTTGTAATGCGTGACAACTATTTAAAACCTCACCCTTCCCCTGTACCTTTTGATCACGGATTTGTCCGTCCCGGAATTACCGATCCCGAGAACGGCATCGTAATTATACGCACCCAAGAGGCGCTGGATGCCTACAGAGCAAAATATGAAGAAGCAATACAAAATTTAGATGTCAATGAAATAGCAGAGGACATCCAAAACGCCCAAAACGCCTTGGCGTTGGCAAACGAAGAAGGATTCTTTGAGAAAAATGTGTTATTGCTGATCGATTTGACCGATATTGATATCAGCAATATCGGTGCAATCGATGTTTGCTTTGACTACAAAACGAAGGCAGAAGAACTTTATGTCTATACCGCTTTGCTTGACATTGAGCAGCCTGCTACCGAAAATGCCGGCGGCACGCTGGTTATCTCGCTTGCCAAGTATTCGGAAATCGATTTTGAAACCGAAGTGAATTTTGAAATCGTTCAGATGCCACAAAGCAATCCATAATCAGAAAGCATAGTGCATCCAAAATGGAATTGATACCATAAAAGCCAAAAACGGGAACAAGTCCGAAAAACATCGGACTTGTTCCCTAAAGTTTTGCTATTCTGTTTTAATCCAATTCCTTTTTGCCGGTGTAAAGCTCGTAGTAGCGTCCGCCAAGGGCGACCAGATCGTCGTGGGTACCGCGCTCGATGATATTGCCTTGCTCCAGCACCATGATGGCGTTGGAGTTGCGAACGGTGGAGAGGCGGTGGGCAATGACGAAGGTGGTGCGGTTTTTCATCAGGCGGTCCATGCCGTGCTCAATATGGCGCTCGGTACGGGTATCCACCGAGGAGGTTGCTTCGTCCAGCACCAAAATGGGGGCTTTGGAAATAGCGGCTCGGGCGATATTGAGAAGCTGTCTTTGTCCTTGGGAAAGGTTGGCGCCGTCGCCTGTGAGTACGGTGTTATAACCGTCCTCCAGACGCATAATAAAGCTGTGGGCGGAAGCAACCTTCGCGGCGGCAATGACCTCTTCGTCGGTGGCGTCGGGACGTCCGTAGCGGATGTTTTCCATGACCGTGCCTGTAAACAGGTGGGTATCCTGCAGAACCATGGCGATATTCTTGCGCAGTACATCGCGCTTGATGTTCTTGATATCCACGCCGTCAATGGTGATGCTACCTTCTTCAATGTCGTAGAAGCGGTTGAGCAGGTTGGTAACAGTGGTCTTACCCGCGCCTGTGGAGCCTACAAAGGCGATCTTTTGACCGGGACGGGCATAGAGGGAGATATTTTTAAGAATGGTCTTGCCGGGAACATAGCCGAAGGTGACGTTATCCAGCTTGACATCCCCTTTCATTTCGGGCATATCCAAAGCGTTTTCAGCATCCGACTCTTCGGGGGCTTCGTCCATGACGGCAAACACTCTTTCCGCACCTGCAAGGGCAGAGAATACATTGGTCATTTGCTGAGAGAGCATATTGATGGGCATACTGAACTGCTTGGAGTAGTTAGCAAAGACGGTCAGACCTCCGGGGGAGAAATGGCCTGTGCACATCATGACACCGCCCACACCCAGCGTTGCAGCGTAGGAGATCAAGCTGGTGTTGTGCATGATGGGACCCATGATGCCGCCGTAGAACTGGGCTTTCATTTGCTTTTCTCTTAGATCTGCGTTGAGCAGCTTGAATTCCTCCACGCAGGTATCTTCATGGTTGAAGACCTTGATGACCTTCTGACCCGAAACCGATTCTTCGATATAACCGTTGACCGCGCCCAGTGCATTTTGCTGACCCTTATAGTACTTTCCGGATGCCTTGGCGATCATACCGCCGCCAATGGCAAAGATCGGGATAAAGACCACGGTAACCAGGGTGAGGATCCAGCTGGTGGTGATCATGAAAACAAAGGTACCCAGCAGGGAAATGCTTCCCGAGATCAGCGAGGTCAGGCTGTTTGACAGCATCACTTCCACGTTATCCACATCGTTTGTATAGCGGCTCATAATCTCGCCTGTGGGGTGGGAGTCAAAATAGCGGATGGGAAGCTTTTGCATTTTGGTAAAGAGGTCGTTGCGGAGGTTTTCAATGGCTCCCTGCGTTACGGTGAGCATCAGTCTTGCCTGCAGATAGGTGCAGAGAATCCCCACAAGGTACACACACAGCAACAGCAGGATCGCGGTGAATACATACAGCATCACTTCGCCCAAGCCGCTTGTATGATTGCCGATGGCATCTGCGATCTTGCCGATGAAGCTGTCTGCCGATTTTTCCAGAATGCTCATTTTGATCTCGGCATCCGGCTTGACTGCCAGGGTCAGATGGTTGATGACCGGGGCAAGCATATAGGCGCCGATGAGCGAGGTGACTGTACTTGTGAGCATACAGAGAAGGACGAAGATAAGGCGCAGCTTGTATTTTGCCACATAGGACAGCAGGCGGCGTATGGTCTTGCCTGCGTTTTTGGGTTTACCGCCTCCCATGCCTCTGCCGGGACCACCTCTGCCCGGACCTCCGGGGCCGGGACCGGGACCGGGACCGCCTCTGCCGGGAGCGGCGGCGGAGCTGTTATACTGCTTTTGCAGTGCTTCCAGAGTACGTGCCATTTTATTTCGCCTCCTTCTTTTCCATTTGAGAATAGTAGATCTCCTGGTATTCGGTGTTATTTGCAAGAAGGGTCGTGTGGTCGCCAATACCCGTGATGCATCCGTCGTTCATAACAATGATGAAGTCTGCTTCCATAACAGAGGTGATTCTTTGGGCAATGATCAGCTTGGTGGAGCCCGAGAGCTCTTCGCGGAAGGCGCGGCGGATCTGCGCTTCGGTGGCGGTGTCTACAGCCGAGGTGGAGTCGTCCAAGATCAAGATCTTCGGCTTTTTTAAAAGGGTTCTGGCAATGCAAAGACGCTGTTTCTGACCGCCTGAAACGTTTGTTCCTCCCTGGTCAAGCATATGGTCGTAGCCGTCCTTGAAGGAGGTGACGAATTTATCTGCCTGGGCATATTCTGCGGCGGTTTTGATTTCCTCATCCGAGGCGTTTTGGTCGCCCCAGCGCAGGTTTTCCGAAATGGAGCCCGAGAAGAGCACATTCTTTTGCAGTACCATGCCGATGCCTTCGCGCAGGTTATACAGCGAATAGTCCTTGACATTGACCCCGTCCACCAGTACCGCTCCTTCATCGGGGTCGTACAGTCGGGGGATCATGGAAACAAAGGTGGTCTTACCGGCACCTGTGGAGCCGATGATGCCAACGGTCTTGCCTGCGGGAATGGAAACAGAAATTTTATCCAGTACAGGCTCTTCACTGGTCTTATTGTAACGGAAGGTGACGTTTTGGAATTCGATATTACCCACTTCCACCTGCTTTTCGGGGTGTGCGGCATACAGGTCGTTTAAGTCGGTGGTCTCATCCAGTACCTCACGTACACGCTTGGCGGATGCCAGTGCACGGGAGGACATCATAAACATCATGGTTACCATCATCAGCGAGGAGAGGATCTGGGCAACATAGGTAATGAAAGCGGAAAGATCGCCCACGTCCATTCCCACGTTCAGTACCATTCTGCCGCCGAACCAGATCACCGCAAGGGTGGTCAGATTCATAATGATGGTCATTACGGGGGTCATGAAGATCATGATCTTCATGGCGTGCATACCCGCATCCTTTAGGTCGCGGTTGGCTTGTTTGAATTTGATTTCTTCGCGGTCCTCGCTGACAAAGCTCTTGACCACGCGCATATTGGTGATGTTTTCTTTGACTGTGTTGTTCAGGTTGTCAATGCGGGTCTGCATTTTGGCAAAGCGGGAAAAGCCGCGGTAAACCAGTGAGCCCACAGCCAAAAGCAGGATCGGAATAGAAACGGCAAGCACCACCGACAGGGAAGGGTTGAGTGAAATTGCCATGATGATACCGCCAATGAGCATACCGGGGGCACGCAGCATCATGCGCAGCATCATGTTGACCATATTTTGCATTTGGGTGATGTCGTTTGTCAAGCGGGTGACAAGCGAGCCTGTGGAAAACTTATCAATGCTGGAGAAGGAGAAGGTCTGCACCTTCTTGTATACGTCGGCGCGCAGGTCAGCGGCAAAATTAACCGATGCCTTGGAGCCGAAATAAGATCCGCCTACGCCGCCTGCCATCATTATAAGGGCGGTGAGCACCATGAGCCCCGCGATGCCGATGCTGGTGGAGATCGTCAGCGTGCCTTCATTGGCGCGGTTGATGATCGCGGCAAGGAAGATCGGCATAACCATTTCACCGATGACTTCGATGATCATGCAAAGAGGACCCAAAATGAAATAGGCAAGATAGGGACGCACATATTTCATCCATCTTTTCAAAATAATATCACTCCTTATATACATACCGAATGGAGGTGCAGCCGTGCGGCATTTCACCTCCATATAAACGGTTTATTTGTCTTCGTTGTTGACGGCATATTCGCTTGCCGCATAGTTTGCTTTCATTTTGGCAACCACGGTCATTACGGTGTCCAAATCTTCTTTGGAAATGCCGGAAAGCAGGATGTTTCCGATGTTTTCGTTCATTGCATAGGCGCGGTTGGCAACATCCAGACCCATTTCGGTCAGATATACCCGGGACATACGCATATCCTTGGAATCGTTGACACGGGTGATATAGCCTTCACGCTCCATCTTTTTCAGCGCAATGCTGACGGTGGAGGGCTTGAGGCTTGTTTGCTTGGCGATGGAAAGCTGGGAAATGCCGTCTTCCATGCCCAGCACCATTAAGATATGGCGGTAGCCCTCTTTGACATCCCCTTGCGAGAAAATATTTTCCAAATTGGCTTCCAGAATGTCTGCCACTTCACGCATGGCGGTTACGGCTGTGGGGGTAATGGGAGCACGCACATTTTTATGGGGGGCGTTGATCTTACGCCCAAAAATATTTTTTTCAAGAGAAGAATATGCCATTTTATAATACCTCCTGGTATTTAATTATGTAAAAAGACAAAAATGTCATTTTGTATACATAAAGTATAACTATATAAATTTGGATTGTCAATACATTTCACCGAATTTTCTCAAAATACACAAAACGTTCACTTTTATTTTTGTTCCTGCGCGCGTACTTTGGCGCTCGGCTTGACAAACGGACTTTTTATGCCATAAAAAAGAAAAGGAGCGTGGCATAACGGAGTATCAAACAGTACTGTTTGATTTAGCAGGAATATTCTGATTTTCGGCAAACAAAAATGAAAAAACTCTTGCAAATTGAAAAAAGATGTGCTATAATCCCTATGTTTAAAACGCAGTGATGAAGTTGGCAAACCTGTTTCACCCGTCAAGAGAGCACCGCCCGGGCTGTAAGCGGTGTCGGGCGCAGGGGCGCATTTCCCTTCGGAGCGGACTCGGTGAAAGGTAGCCGGGTACGGTTGTCCCCGTTACAGGATCATAAGCGCGGGTGACCGCGGAAAAAAGGTGGTACCACGAAGCGGTCTTCGTCCTTTTGGGATGAGAGCGCTTTTTCATTTGCTGCCAAACAAAGACAATATTAACCTATCAAGGAAGGAACAATCATGAAAGAAAAACTCTTAGCGATCAAAGATGCCGCAGAGCAGATGCTTGCTGCGAACGCGCCGCTTGAGGAAGTGCGTGTGCGTTTTTTGGGCAAAAAGGGTGAGTTGACCGCCGTACTGCGCGGTATGGGCTCGCTGTCTGCCGAAGAGCGTCCGATCATCGGCGCATTGGCAAATGAGATCCGTCAGTTCATTGAGCAAAAAATCGAGGCAAAGGCTGCCGAGCTCAAGGCAAAGGAAAACGAAAAGAAACTGCAAAGCGAAAAGCTGGACGTTACTGCGCCCGGTAAGGAAATTGCCTTTGGATCCCGTCATCCGCTGGCGGCTGTGGAAAAGGAAATGTGCGATATTTTCCGTTCCATGGGCTTTGAAGTGGTGGAAGGACCCGAAGTGGAGTACGACTATTATAATTTCCAAGCGCTGAACATTCCCGAAAACCATCCTGCAAGAGATACCCAGGATACCTTCTATATTACCGATAATATCCTGCTTCGCTCTCAGACCTCGCCTGTGCAGGTGCGTACCATGGAAAAGAAGCGTCCCCCCATTCGCGTGGTATCTCCCGGAAGAGTATACCGTTCCGACGCAGTGGATGCCACCCACAGCCCCGTGTTCCATCAGATGGAGGGCCTTGTGGTGGACAAGGGCATTACCATGGGGGATCTGAAGGGAATGCTGGAGCTGTTTGCCAAGAAGATGTTCGGCTCGGAAACCAAGCTGCGTTTCCGTCCCCACCATTTCCCCTTTACCGAACCCTCCGCTGAGGTTGACGTTTCCTGCTTTGTTTGCGGCGGCAAGGGCTGCCGTTTGTGTAAAGGCGAAGGTTGGATCGAAATTCTGGGTGCGGGCATGGTGCATCCCAATGTTCTGCGCGGCTGCGGAATCGATCCCGAAGAGTACTCCGGTTTTGCGTTCGGTATGGGTATCGAGCGTATTGTAATGCGTAAATGGAATATTGATGACATGCGTTATCTTTACGAGAACGATGTCAGATTTTTGAAACAGTTTAAGTGAGGTTGTTATGAAGAATAAGGTATTAACGATTCTCAAAGAATATTCGGTGATCACTTTCGGTATTTTCTTGGTAGCAGTCGGCGCTTATTTCTTCAAATTTCCAAGCAATATTTCAACGGGCGGGGTAACGGGTCTTGCTGTAGTACTCAACCAAGCATTTCCTGTTTTGACCGCTTCCAATTACGTTACGATCTTCAATACGGTTTTCCTTGTGATGGGATTTATTGTTCTCGGCAAGGATTTCGGTATCAAAACGGCATACGGTTCCATTATGCTGACGGTGTTTTTGGAACTGTTTGACCTTTTTCCCCTGCCGTTTGCCCTTCCGTTGACAAACGAACCGGTACTGGAGCTCTTCTTTGCGGTACTGCTGCCCGGTCTTGGCTCCGCCATTTTGTTCTTCTACCACGGTTCGTCGGGCGGCACTGACATTGTGGCAATGATTATCCGCAAGTACATCAATATGGACTGCGGTACAGCTTTGCTGCTTGCCGACACTGTGCTGGTATTGCTTACCTTCTACGATTTCAACACCCATTCGGCGGCATATTTGACAGGGCTATTGTCCATTGCGGGTCTGATCACCAAAACGCTGGTGGTGGACAGTGCCATTGACAGCATCAACCGCTCCAAACACTTTGTGGTGGTGACCACCCACAGAGAAGAAGTGGAACGGTTTATTACAGAAACGCTGCGCCGCAGTGCCACCACATGGGAGTGCGAAGGCGCATACTCTCACAATAAGGAATACGCAATGATCAGCGTTATGAACCGTTCGCAGGCAAACCGACTGCGCAACTATTTAAAAAAGATCGACCCCAATTCCTTTGTGATCGTCACCAATACCAGCGATATCATCGGAAAAGGCTTTAAACAAGTATAATTGAAAGGATATTATCAAAATGAAATTGTCATTTGAGTGGCTCTCGGAGTTCACCGATATTAGCGGCATTTCGGCAAAGGAATATGCCGACCGCATGACCGATACCGGCTCCAAGGTGGAGGGATTTGAACTTTTGGGAGAGGATATAGAAAATGTTGTGGTGGGTAAGATCGTAAAGATCACTCCCCATGAGAATTCCGACCATTTGCAGATCTGCCAGCTGGACTGCGGCGAAGGCTCCCTTCGCCAGATCGTAACCGGCGCACAGAATGTATTTGAAGGCGCTTTTGTTCCCGTGGCAATGGCACCTGCCAAGCTGCCCGGCGGCATTGTCATCAAGGCAGGCAAGCTGCGCGGTGTGGAGAGCAACGGTATGCTGTGCTCCATTGGCGAACTAAACCTCACCACGGGAGATATGCCCTATGCCGTTGAGGACGGTATTCTGATTTTGGATGAACCGGATATGCAGGTGGGCACCGATATCCGCGATCTGCTTTCCCTGAGAGATACCGTCATTGAATTTGAAATTACCCCCAACCGTCCCGACTGCCTGTCGGTGATCGGTCTGGCAAGAGAGACCGGTGCCAGCTTTGAAAGAAAGGTAAGCTACCACAAGCCTGTTGTTAAGGGCTGCGGCGGCGATGTACGCGACTATCTGGATGTAGCTGTAGAAAATGATGTTCTTTGCCCCCGCTACACCGCGATGGTGGTCAAAAACGTAAAGATCGAGCCCTCTCCTCTTTGGATGCGTACCCGTCTGCGCGCTTCGGGTGTGCGCCCCATCAACAACATTGTTGATATTACAAACTACGTTATGCTGGAATACGGTCAGCCCATGCACGCCTTTGACTATAAGTGCCTGGACGGCAAGAAGATCACTGTGAGAGAAGCGGAGGAGAATGAAGAATTCATTTCGCTTGACAACAAGCCCCACACCCTGAAAAAGGGTATGCTGGTCATTGCCGATGAAAAGAAGGCAGTGGCGCTGGCGGGTATTATGGGCGGACTCAACAGCGAGATCGAAAACGATACCAAAACCGTTGTGTTCGAGTCTGCTAATTTCGAGGGCGCATCTGTGCGTATCACCGGCAGAGCCCTTGGTATGCGCACCGAGGCTTCGGGACGCTTTGAAAAGGGTCTTGACCCCGAAAACACCATGGATGCGGTCTACCGCGCCTGCGAGCTTGTGGAAATGCTGGGAGCGGGCGAAGTGGTAAACGGAGTTATCGACGTATACGGCGGTAAAAAGCCCGAAACTGTGATTCCTTTGGAATGCGAAAAGATCAACAAGTTCATTGGTATTTCGCTTTCGGAACAGGCAATGAAGGACATTCTGCTGTCTCTGGATTTTGTTTTGGAGGGCAATTTGATCCATGTACCTTCCTACCGCTCGGACGTGCTTTGCATGAACGACATAGCCGAGGAGATCGCCCGTATCTACGGTTACAATATGATCCCCTCCACCTCCTTCCGCGCCGCGGTCAATCCCGGTCTGCTCACCCCCATGCAGAGCTATCGCGAAATGCTCAACTCTTTGATGTGCAGTATGGGTGCATACGAGACCTGCACCTTCTCCTTTGTTTCTCCCAAGAACAGCGATAAGATCAATCTGCCTGCAGATTCCGCGCTTCGCAATTACGTTGTGATCACCAATCCTTTGGGCGAGGATACCGGCGTGATGCGTACCAGTACCGTTCCTTCCGTACTGGACTGCTTGGCGCATAACTATAACAACCACGGTGAAGCAGTTACACTTTACGAAATTTCCAAGGTGTATCTGCCCACAGGTGTAGATGGCGAGCTGCCGAATGAAAATTACCGTCTGTGCATCGCTTCCTTTGGAAAGGGCGATTTCTACACCATGAAGGGCATGGTGCAGGCAGTGCTTGCTTCTTCGGGCATCAAGGGTGCTTGCTTTGTTGCCAATGAGAATAATCCCACCTACCATCCCGGCAGATGCGCCGATGTGAAGACCGCCGAGGGCAAGCTGCTTGGCGTATTCGGCGAGCTGTATCCCACCGTTCTTGATAATTACGGCTTTGATTGCCGCGTATATGTTGCCGATCTGGATGTGGAAGCTCTCTTTGCCGAAAGCTCCACCGAAAAGGTATACACACCTCTGCCCAAGCATCCCGCCACCTCTCGTGACTTCGCCTTCTTATGCGATGAAGCGCTGGAAGTGGGTGCTATTGAAGCTGTGATCCGTAAAGCAGGCGGCAAGACTGTGGAAGATGTCAAGCTGTTTGACATTTACCGCGGAAAGCAGGTTCCCGAAGGCAAGAAGAGCGTTGCTTTCAATGTGGTCATGCGCGCGCCCGACCGTACCATGACCGACGAGGACGCCGACAAGGTTGCAAAGAAGATCCTCACACTGCTCGAAAGAGAACTGGGGCTGACTTTAAGAGCGTAATTGTCATAATAAAAACCGTCACTGTAATGGGTGATGTGCTTATCGGAGAAATTATAGTAGGGGTATGTGCATAGCCCGATGCATTTGTTTTACAAATGCGAAACTTGTGAGAAAACAGAAGAGAGAGTGATACGGAAACAAATTCCGTAAAGCTCTCTCTTTCTGCTTTTTTAGTGATATTCTTTGCTTTCGCAAAGAGTGATATTATTGCTGATTCAATAGTGATATTGAAGCTTTCAGCTTCAGTGATATTCTATTCGCCTCTGAACTCGCGCAGCGAATACCACTTGGACGAAATCCAAATATCACTGCGCAGCAATATCACTCGCCAAAGGCGAATAGAACCGACGTGATACTCCGTTAAGAGTATCACGCCAATGGGTGACGGTTTTGTTAATATTTACAAAGCGTTCACAACTTGGCATTCACATTGTGATAAAATATACATGAAAAAGAAACATGACAGGGAGGAATCAGAAAATGAAGAAAAGAATAAAATTTATATCGTTTATATGTATTTGTGTCCTCCTCTTTGCGGGGTGTGGCGGTTCGTCGCGTACTGTTCACAAAATGTCTTTCTCTGATCTTGACAACTGGATGGGTGAGAACGGTTTTGATGATAGCCTGTCGCAGATAAAGCTCAGAGAATTTGCCGAGTCGCTATTATATCAAGGGCAGGCGGTCAAATATAAAACCGGTAACTGGGATGGCGAAGGCGGCGGCGGATGCGATGGAGAAAATGAAGACGGTACCAGCGGATACAGTGATGTTTATTGGCGTGAGCCGGGAAGTACGGTTGCCAAATATGAATGCAGTTTTTATACCGAGATTAATTTTGATAATTTCTCTTTACCCGGCAAAGTAAAGATTGGCGATTCGTTTGCCTTTGTAATGCAGACTCTCATGATGCAGGATTGCGATCCTGTTGGTGCTTTTACGGCGGACGCGGACGATGAAAACAGTATGACCCTAAAAAAAGAAGGGAATGCCCGTGTGCTCTACACAAAAATAACCGATCCGAATGCGCTTCAGAACAGAAATTATATATCCTATCTTGCATATGAAGTAGCGGCGGATGCCAACGAAGGCGAAGACGAGATGACAAGGCAGATTCGATTTTATTTCACGGAAGATAAAGCCTTGGCAAAAGTGGAGATTGTCGTTTCTCAAAAATTGTATCGAAATTAAAAAAGAGCCGCCTATTCCTTTTTTGGAAATGAGAACAATTGGAAATTAAATGAAATATGGGGCGGATAATATTTCTGAACCGACACAAAATAATAAAAAGAGCTTGATTGCGTATGCAAATCAGGCTCTTTGATTTTTGGGAAAGTATAGTGCAATTCACGCACAACCATAAATCCATTATATCACACCTTGTTTCGATTTGTAAATAGGGAACTTTGTTAAAAAATCAAAATCTGCGTTTTGTACAAATAATTTTTTTGTTTTTCTGTCAAAATGTCAATTGCAAAAGCCGAAAAAGTGTGCTAGAATATATTCACAAACAGGAGGTACAGTCCCATGAGAGCTCAACTCCCGATTTTTGGTAAAGTATAAAGTTTGTTGCTAAGAACATCCACCACGGCGGTGTTACGCTGGATATAGAGACGGACGGTAGCTTCTGTGAAATGGCAGCGGACAGAATGTGCTTTATGAAAAATCAAAACAAGTACCCCAAAAGACCGAAACCAAAGCAGTCCTCCTTTGAGAATTGATAGAAGTGTATGAAGTTTAAAAAGGTGAAAAAGTGACGGTAAAAGGGTACAAAACAAATAAGATGAAAGAGAGGATCACAAAAGATGTTAGATTTCAAGAGTGAACAGAAATGACCCTTGATTCCGGAAGGTGAAAACGCATTCAAGGGTCATTTCTATTTTTGATCCTTTTTCGGCATAAAAAAACGGCGCACGGTTCTCCCGAACCGCCGCACCGATAAGGAGCTTTTTGGCGCATTGCGCTTCAAGCCCCAACATATTCAGTATATCACAAAAAAGACAGTTTGTAAAGAGAAAATTGCGCTTTTACATATAAATCTACGTTTTGCATAAAATAAAATGTCAATTTTCTTACAAAATGTCAATTGCAAAATGCGAAATAATGTGCTATACTATAACCGTAAACAGGAGGTACAAGCCAATGAAAAGTTAAGTCTCCATTCAAAAGGATTTTAAGTGCGGATCGGTGCAATGAGAAAAAGGATAGAGCGTACTCCTTATAATAGATCCCAAAGCAGCCTTTTGAAATTTACAAATCCCAATACCGACTCTTTGGTAAACCGGAACACCAAAACAAAAGCCGTTCTCCTTTGAGAATATATGAATGAAATGAAGTTTTCGGGTAAACGAAGGGATGCGAAGAGAAGGTAAATTTGCAGAAAGAGAGGATAATAGGATGTTAGATATCAAGAGTGAACAGAAATGACCCTTGATTGCAGTGTAGAGGCGCAATCAAGGGTCATTTCTTTTTTATGCCTTTTTGCATCAAAAAAGGGCGCACGGTTCCCTTGAACCGCCGCGCCGGCAAGGAGTTTTTAGTGCATTGCATTTCAAACCCTAACGAATATAGTATATCACAAAAAAGGCGGTTTGTAAAGAGAAAATTGCGCTTTTAAATACAAATCTACGTTTTGCATAAAATAAAATGTCAATTTTCTTGCAAAATGTCAATTGCAAAAGGCGAAAATATGTGCTATACTATAACCGTAAACAGGAGGTACAAGCCAATGGAAATCTAAAATAAGCTTTCAAAAGGAAAACGTACCAAAGGATCTTTGCAGTGAGAAACAGAATAAAGTATACTCCTGATTACAAGTTCACTTTCCTTTTGAAAAAAGAACCAATACCGACTTTTTAGCAACCGGGAAACACCAAAACAAAAGCCGTTCTCCTTTGAGAATATATTTAAATGAAATGAAGTTTTCGGGTAGACGAAGGGTGGCTTGGAGAAGGTAAATTAACAGAAAGAGAGGATAATAGGATGTTAGATATCAAGAGTGAACAGAAATGACCCTTGATTGTAGGTGAAAGATACAATCAAGGGTCATTTCTATTTGTTCTTGAAAAAAGCTCCGAACCCTCGGAGCTTTTTGTTATAGAATATCAAAAGACTGTAATACATCCTCGGCAGAAATACCGTGGGTGCGGTAGGGGGATTCATTGGCACGCAAAGCCGCTGTGATGTTGCTAATGCAAAGAGCCGCAAAGGGTATGCCGCTTCCCGAGAGTGCTTCGCGGTATGCCATGGCGCATCCGCCGTTTTGAACACCTTCCTCCAGGAAACAGATCTTTTTGACAGAGGGAGTGCACATTTCTGTCAAAGCCGAAAGAATTTCGGCTTCGGGGCGCAGCTTTTCAAGGGCAATTACCCGCAGTGAAATGCCTTTTTGCAGGGCAATTTCTCTTGCACGCAGTGCTTCCTCGGCAATTTGACCGTAGGTGAGAATGATGCCGTCGGGGCTGGAATCCTCGGTTGAGCGGATGAAGAGTGCTTTATTGTAATAAGGCAGCCGCACATCGGCGTTTTCAAATTCACCGCCGCTGCGGTAGCGTACAAAATTGCATCCCTTTGATTGCAGAGCAATGGGCAAAATGCGCTCAAGCGACGCAAAGTTAAGGGGGGCATAGATGGATGAGCCCGGAATTGTGAAGCCGATGGAAACATCGTAGATGCCGTGATGCGTAGCGCCGTCGCAAATGGCAAGTCCTGCGCGGTCCACCGCAACAGTGACATCCAGATCCTGCAGGGATACATCGTGTATCAGCTGGTCGTAACTGCGCTGCAGGAATGTGCTGTACACTGCGAAGACAGGGTGCATGCCCGCTGCGGAAAGCCCTGCGGCAAAGGTCATGGCGTGCTCTTCGGCAATACCCACATCGAAGAAACGGGTGGGATGGGAGTTGGCAAAGGGTACCAGACCGGTGCCGTCCCGCATGGCGGCGGTGATGGCGCACAGCTTGGGGTCCTCATCCGCCATTTCGGAAAGAAGCTTGCCGAAGTGGGAAGAGAAGGAGGCAGGGACGGCAGAGCCCTTGGCGGAAATGCCGTGAAAACGCCCGGGATCGGACTCGGCGGGCTGATATCCGTGCCCCTTCTTGGTTTTGATGTGTACAATGACAGGACGGTCGGCTTCTTTTGCTTCGCGAAGTAACCGTTCCAGTTTTACAAGGTCGTGGCCGTCGGTGGGACCCAAATAGTAAAATCCCAATTTTTCAAAATAATTGGAAGAATACAATAGATTCTTTAAGCGGCTTTTTTGACGGCTGACAAAATGCACCATGCCGCGTCCGATGACGGGAATGGCAGAAAGCGCACGGCGGGTGCCGCGTTTGATGTTGAAATAACTTTCCTTACTGCGCACATTGGCGATGTAGGTTGCAAATCCTCCGATGTTGGGGGATATAGACATTTCGTTCTCATTTAATATAAGGATCAGTTTTCTGCCTTCGCGGCAGTTGTTCATTGCCTCGTGGATCATGCCGCCGGTAAAGGCGCCGTCGCCCGCAATGGCAATGGTGTGGCGGTCACTGCCCATAATAAAATCCGCCTCGGCAAAGCCAAGCGCCGCCGAAAGGGAGGTGCTGGCATGACCGCCTCCGAAAGGATCGTGCTCGCTCTCGCTGCGCTTTTGGAAACCGGACAGCCCGCCCGGACGGCGGATGCTTTGAAAATCGCTGAATCGGTCGGTGAGCAGCTTGTGTACATAGCTTTGGTGGCTGACATCAAAGATAAAACGGTCCTGCGGCGAGTCGAATACCCGATGCAGGGCGACTGTTAGCTCCACGACTCCCAGGTTGGATGCCAAATGGCCCCCGTTTTTGATGACTGTGGCAACCATCTCTTCGCGGATCTCCCGGCACAACAAGGCGCATTCCTTATATGTGAGCTGTTTAAGTGCATCATTATTTAGTTTTCCAAGGTATTGATAGTCCATATGATACCTCATAAACATAAAAATCTCTTATTATTATAACCACTCCTGCGATAAAAGTCAAGAGAGAAGTCATATATTGTTATATTATTTGGAGGAATCCTTCCCTCAAAAAATTGTCAAAAAAATATCAAAAAAATTATCAAAAGGGGTTGACAAAGGGGAAAGGATGTGCTATACTGTGCGAGCTGTCGGGGGGAGCCCGGCAGGGAGCACGGAATAGAGAAACCTTAGAAA